>CAZYZI010000038.1:0-11044 GCA_964651915.1 uncultured archaeon
GAGTAGACAACCTCAGGTTGCCTACTGCTTGTAATTTTTACAACTTGTCAGGCCAGCCTATCCTTAAAACGGAGGAAAAAAATGTCGATCGGAATTGAACCTTTAGGAGAGATGGTTCTCATTGAGCTAGAACAAGCAGCTGAGAAAACAGTTAGCGGATTTATGCTACCAGAAGCAGCAAGAGAAAAAATGAATGTTGGAACAGTAGTTGCAGCAGGTCCAGAATCAGAAAATGTGAAAGCTGGGGACAAAGTAGTATACAAGAAATATGCAGGAACTGAATTAACCTGGGAAGACACAGAATATCTATTGGTAAAATCAGAAGATCTTCAAGCAAAGGTAATGTGAGGTAAAAAATGGCAAAACAGATGATTTATGGTGAGGAAGCAAGGAAGAAGTTGTTGGATGGAATAACTGCCGCAACTGATGCAATTAAGGTTACACTTGGACCTAAAGCACGCACGGTCGTTTTAGACAAGTCTTTTGGAAGTCCAACAATTATTAACGATGGAGTTACTATTGCAAAGGACATAGAACTGCCGGACGCATACGAGAATATGGGTGCACAATTAGTCAAGGAAGTTGCAAGTAAAGCACAAGATAATGCAGGAGATGGAACATCTACAGCAGCAGTTTTAGCACAGTCACTTTCATCTTATGGTCTCAGAAATGTTTCAGCAGGAATGTCTCCTGTAAATTTGAAAAGTGGTTTTGATAAAGCCATAGAGAGCGTAGTTTCCGATTTGAAATCAGCTTCAAAACCGGTCGAATCTGGTGAAGTTATCAAACAAGTAGCTTCGATTTCAGCAAATAATGATTCAGAAATTGGTACTTTGATTGCAGATGCAGTTGAAAAAGTAGGACATGATGGAATTATAACTGTTGAAGAAGCAAAGTCAATGGAAACAAGTCTCAAAGTTGTTGAAGGAATGGAATTCGATAAAGGATATGTTTCACCATATATGATTACAGATCGTGAAAAGCGTGAAGCTGTATTAGAGAATCCTAAGATTCTTTTAACAGATCATACAGTTGCTTCAGCTCAAGATTTGATTCCAGCACTTGAAGTTGCAGTAAAACAAAGTAAATCACCACTTTTGATTGTATCTAAAGATTTAGAAGGTGAAGCATTAGCAACTTTAGTTCTAAATGTAGCTTCTAAAGTCGTTAAAGCTTGTGCAGTCAAAGCCCCAGGTTTTGGTGATGAGCAAGGTGAACAATTAGAAGATTTAGCAATTTTGACCGGCGGAACAGTTATGGTCAAAGATCAAGGTTCTGAACTAAAAGATATTACAGAAATGCATCTTGGAACTGCTGACAAAGTAATTATTGGTAAAAATAAAACAACAATTATTTCTGGTGGCGGAGATAAGAAAGCAATAGATGATAGAGTATCTATTTTGAGAAGTCAATCTAAAGTTTCTTCAAGTAAGTGGGACAAAGAAAAGCTCGATAAGAGAATTGGACGTTTGAGTGGCGGTGTAGCAATTTTAGAAATTGGTGCAGCAACTGAAACTGAAATGAAAGAGAAGAAAGCACGTGTAGACGATGCTTTGAATGCAACAAGAGCAGCTATGGCTGAAGGTGTTGTAGCAGGCGGTGGTGTTGCATTACTTAGAGCTTCAGATTCATTAGAAAAGCTTGCAGGAAAGCTAAAGGATGAGGAGTCAGTAGGTGTAAAAATCGTTAGAGATGCACTTGCAATTCCAGCACGTCAAATAGCAGAAAATGCCGGTGAAGATGGTTCAGTCGTTGTTTCAAAAATTAAAGAGGGCAAAGGAAATTTTGGATTTAATGCCCGAACAAATGTTTATGAAGATTTGATGAAAGCAGGTGTTGTTGATCCAGTTAAAGTAACAAGAAATGCAATTCAAGCAGCAGGATCAATAGCTGGTTTAGTATTAACCACAGAAACCCTAGTCTCAGACATTCCAGATGAAAATGGTGGTGCAGGAATGCCAGCCATGCCAGATATGGGTGGAATGGGAGGCATGGGTGGAATGGGCGGAATGATGTAAGGATTTTATCCTTTCAAATCAACAAGTCTTTCCAAAACAGCTTCTGCATGACCTCTAGCCTTTACTTTAGTCCAGGCTTCGGCGATGTTTCCATCAGGATCAACTAGATAAGTTGTCCTAACAACACCCATGTAGGTTTTACCATACATTTGTTTCTCTTGCCATACGCCATAATCGGTTAACATGGTATTCTCAGTATCAGCTAATAATTCAACTTTAAGACCATGTTTTTCAATAAATTTACAATGCTTAGCTTCAGTATCGGGACTTACTCCATATATTGAAGCACCATGCTCATTGAATTTTCCATTTAATTCGGTAAATTCCTTTGCTTCTATTGTACAACCAGGAGTATCATCTCTAGGATAAAAATATACAACAGTCCATTTACCTAAAAAATCATCTAATTCAATTGTCTTACCATTTTGATCAGGTATTGAAAAATCGGGAGCTTTTTCACCTACTTCTAAAATTTTAGCCATAAAGTTCATTGGGATATAGGATAATTAAATTTTACAGAGGGATATTACCGTGCTTACGATTAGGTCTTTCTTCTCTTTTACTGCCGTATCTTTCTAAAGCTACAATTAATTCTTTACGAGTATCTCTGGGGAAAATAACTCGGTCAATATATCCCATTTCTGCAGCTACGTAGGGTGATGCGAATTTTTCTTTGTATTCTTTAGTCAATTTGCTATGTTTCTTTTCAGGATCCTCCGAATCTCCTATTTCCTTTCTAAAAATAATGTTTACAGCACCTTCAGACCCCATAACTGCAATTTCAGCTGTTGGCCAAGCAACATTCAAATCAGCCCGTATGTGTTTTGATGACATAACATCATAGGCTCCACCGTAGGCTTTTCTGGTTATTACGGTTAATTTAGGAACAGATGCCTCTGAAAAGGCATAGAGTAATTTTGCTCCATGTCTAATAATTCCACCATGTTCTTGCTCAGTTCCAGGTAAAAATCCAGGAACATCAACAAAGGTTACGAGAGGTATGTTAAAGGCATCACAAAATCTTACAAATCTAGCAGCTTTTGTTGACGCGTCGATATCTAAACAACCAGCTAAAACGGAGGGTTGATTTGCTACAATTCCAACAGGATGTCCTCTTAATCTTGCAAAACCTGTAAGTATATTTTTAGCCCAATGTGGTTGTAATTCAAATAATGGTTCATCAAATATTAAATTTATTACATTACGCATATCATAAGGTTCGTTAGAGCTATTTGGAATTATAGAATCTAAATCCTTAATCATATCCATTTCTTCTTTTTGATAGTCAACAATTGGAGGCCCTTCCGCATTATTCTGAGGAATAAAACCAATTAATTCTCTTAGTGAATCGAACACATCTTCCTCTGAATCAGCAGCTAAATGAGCGACTCCCGATAATGAGTTGTGGGTCATTGCCCCGCCTAAATCTTCGAATGTTACATTTTCATGTGTTACTGTTTTGATTACATCAGGTCCAGTGATAAACATGTGACTAGTATCTTTGACCATCAGCGTGAAGTCAGTCATTGCAGGGCTGTAAACTGCACCTCCTGCACATGGCCCCAAGATTAAGGAAAATTGAGGTATAACTCCTGAAGAACTCACATTTCTGTAAAATATTTCCGCATACCCTCCTAAACTTACAACGCCTTCTTGGATTCTTGCTCCACCAGAGTCATTAAGACCAATTATTGGACATCCTGTTTTTGCAGCCATATCCATTACTTTGCAAATCTTTTGAGCATGAGCTTCACCTAAAGCTCCACCAAATACCGTAAAATCTTGGGCAAAGACATAGACAGTTCTCCCATTTATGGTTCCATGTCCCGTAACTACGCCATCACCTTCAGGCTTTTTATTTTCTAATCCAAAATTGGAGCTTCTATGTTTGACTAAAGCGTCTAATTCAATAAATGATTCTGAATCTAATAATGTTGTAATACGTTCACGTGCAGTCATTTTTCCGGCATTATGTTGTTTTTCTATTCTAACAGGATCTCCACGCGAGACATTTTTGAGTTTTTCCTCTAAATCTTTGATTTTTTCAGGTGTACTCATTAGCCTCCTAATGAAGTAGTTCTATAACTTTGTGCCTGCCCAAAGCACTTAACATATGCCTTCGATAACCTAGTGTGACTCAGGGCGTTCGTGGCACTCGGGATTTCTATCCAGAGGATATGAGATTGAGAAATTGGTTATTTGATAATTTCATAGCTGCATCACTTTTGCATGGTTTTGAAGAATATGATGCTCCAGTTTTAGAGTATGAAGAATTATACACTAGAAAACAGGGAGAAGAAATAACCAAGCAACTGTATAATTTCCACGACAAAGGAGAGCGTAAGGTTGCATTACGTCCAGAAATGACACCTTCACTGGCACGTATGGTTATGGCTAAGGCAGGTAGTTTGCCAATGCCAATTAAGTGGTTTTCAATTCCTCAATGCTGGCGTTATGAGCGGACACAGAGGGGCCGAGGAAGGGAACATTACCAATGGAATGTCGATATTTGGGGAACGACTGAAATATCTGCCGATGCTGAATTAATTTCAGTTATAGTTACTTTTTTTGAAGAATTAGGTTTAACGTCAGATGACATCGTAATTCGCATCAGTAGCCGTAAAGTTTTGGAGGAAGTTTTAGGATCGTTAGGAGTTAAGGGGGATTTATTCGCTCAAACTTGTATTGTAGTGGATAAAATGGATAAACTTTCTTCAGAAGTAATTAAAGAACAATTATCAGAATTAGGACATTCAGATGAAGTCATATCAAAGATTCAATCTGTTCTTGGAATCAAAGATATGGAAAGTTTGAAGAAATCTTTAGATAAGAAAAGTTCGGCTATTTCAGAATTGAATACTTTGTTTGATTTAATTGATTCATATGGAATGTCTGAATGGGTTGAGTTTGATGCTTCGATAGTTCGTGGTCTCGCTTACTATACAGGGTCCGTCTTTGAGGCTCATGATCGAGAAGGGAAATTCAGAGCAATTTGTGGAGGAGGCAGATATGATAATCTTCTTTCTACATTAGGAGGTAAAGATTTGCCTGCAACTGGTTTTGGTTTTGGAGATATGGTGATTATGGAATTGCTTTCAGAGAAGGGTTTGATTCCTGAATTAATAAGTGGTGTAGATGACATAGTCCTCCCATTAAGTCAAGATTTACGAGATATTGCAGTTAGGGTAGCCGCCTCGTTACGTTTGGCAAATAGAACAGTTGATTTGGTTCTAGAAGATAAAAAAATAAAGTGGGCCTTTAAACATGCAGAACGTATTGGTGCAAGGCGTTTAGTTTTACTTGCTCCTGACGAATGGTCACGTAAAATGATTAAAGTTAAAGATTTAGAAACAGGTGAAGAAAAAGAAGTATCTTTGAAGGATCTTTAGACTTCACATTCGTTTAGTGGTTTGTCATCTCTAGTTCTTATGATTATTGGGAATTCAAAACATAATTGACCTTTGTCGTTTCTTTCTTGTCTGCTTTGATATTCTAGTTCAACAGCAAACCAATCTTTTTCATTTAGTTCAGTATCTTCTAGTTTGTATCCTTTTTCAAGCAATTCTGAAGTTAAATTATCCATATTTTCTTCGCCTAAGCGTCCACCTCCAGCCCATCCACAGTCTACAAGGACAGCATCATCGAAAAATGGGCTGTTTTCGTATTGATATAGTCTAAATCTTGCAAATCTAACTTCATGTTTTCCAGAACCAGGACAGACTCTTGCAACTATACAATCTGTGGTTTCAATAAATTTGAATTTGTATGAACCCTTCCGTTTTGGTTTCCCATTCATTGTGAATGTTATACTATCATCAGCATGTCTCAGAATAAACCCTTCCCATCCCTCTTTTCTTCCTTGTTCGGCCATTTTCTTTGTAAATGTATTAATTTCTCTATCTCCGAAGAATTTTGTTATTTCTAATCTTTCTAGAAAGGTACGGTCAGTAACATCTTCTCCATGCCAAAATATAACATCGAATACATTGTATTTGAATTTGTACCCTTCAGAAATTAAAGATTCATATTTTGATTTGGCTTTTGCTTCAGTTGTTGTCTCAGTTGTTACAGCTTTCAAAACTTTAGGGTCTTCTTTATTATTTTTATCAAATGCTACTAATTCACCTATGATTAGAGATTCATCAGGTAATTTTTCTAAATTAGTTCTAATTTCTTCAACAACATTTAAAATTTCCGTTATAGGTTTCATTCTTCTAGTGTAACCTATTCGTTTTTCCCCTGTATTGTGAAGCAAAATACATGAACCATTGTATTTTCTTTCAGCTAACCACGTTTCATCATAAGCATCGTCTTTTTCTTTAATTTTGCTTATAGGTTTACACGGAGCAAATGATTGAGTTAAAGTTGAGCTCACAACAAATTCTTCACCAACAATAGCATATTCTTTGTTTTCTACATATCCTTCTTCTTTCTTTTTCTTAACTTTTCTTTCAAATTCCAGAAGAGCTTGCTCTTCATCTGATGTTTCGTTTGATCTCCCTTTATTTTTGCCATGAACCGTTTCTTTTGTGCTCTGTTTCTTTCCATCTTCATCTTCTTTTGAGGTCCACCATTCTGTAATTATTTGATTACTTTTGACTTCTATTACCATATGCTTTAGTCTTCCAGTAAGATGTAATTGGTAGAGAGTTGTCTTCATTGCTAATATGCCATAGTTTAGGAGTATAAAAAATGGGGCGAAGCCCGGGAATCGAACCCGGGACGAGGGAACCACAATCCCCCAGTTTAACCAAACTAGCCTAGCTTCGCCAAGTTATTGCGAAGAAGCAAGGGATTAGATAAAATTACGTGGTATTACAAAATGTCTTTTGGACGATATTCTCCCCAGATTTTTCGAAGTGAATTGCAAATTTCTCCAATTGTTACTTTTTTACTTACAGCTTTGATAATATGAGGCATCATATTTTCATCGGTCGAGGCTATTTCTTCAATTTTTTGAATGTATTTTGAAACATCTCCTCTTTCTTTTCTTAAAGTAGATAATTTACTAATCTGCTCTTTTATTGCATCTTCGTCTATTTTCGTAATCTCTTCACTTTCACCTTCTTCATCTTCCAAATATTCATTAACTCCTACTATGATTCTTTCTTTTCCTTCAACTTCTTTTTGGAATTTGTAAGCCGAATCCATGATTTGTGATTGAACCCATCCTTCTTCGATACACTCTAGCATTCCACCTTTGTCATCGATTTCGGAGATTAAAGCCATAGAACTGTCGTAAAGCTCTTGGGTCATTTTTTCTATAGTATAAGAGCCAGCCAAAGGGTCCACAGTATATGGAATTCCAGATTCTTCAGCGATTATTTGTTGTGTTCTCAAAGCTACTTTAGCAGCTTTTTCAGATGGAAGGCCTAGTGCTTCATCCAAAGCATTTGTGTGTAAACTCTGTGTTCCTCCAAGAACTGCAGAAAGAGCCTGTATTGCAGTTCTAACTACATTATTGTGTGGTTGCTGCGCAGTTAGTGTCGAACCTCCTGTTTGAGTATGGAACTTCATAGTCATTGATTTTTCATTCTTAGATCCAAATCTTTCAGATATGATATTAGCCCACAATTTTCTTGCAGCTCTAAACTTAGCAACTTCATAAAGGAAATCATTGTGTCCGTTAAAGAAGAAAGTCATTCTCGGAGCAAAATCATCGATATCCAATCCTTTTTTGATTGCAGCCTCAACATATGCTATTCCATTGGCAATAGTGAAAGCTAATTCCTGTTCAGCAGTACATCCTGCTTCTCTTATGTGGTATCCAGAAACAGATATTGTATTCCAGTTAGGAACGTTTTCAGCACAATATTTGAATACATCAGTCGTTAATCTCATAGAATGTTTTGGAGGGAAAATGTAAGTTCCTCTTGCAATATATTCTTTCAAAATGTCATTTTGAATCGTTCCTCTTAATTTTTCTTGAGACACACCTTGATTTGCACCAGTAGCAATGTACATTGCTAAGAGAATTGATGCAGGAGCATTGATTGTCATACTGGTTGATACTTTGTCAAGAGGAACTTGATCGAATAGAGCATCCATATCTTCGATAGAATCGATTGCCACTCCTACCTTTCCAACTTCTCCAGTTGCCATAGTGTCATCACTATCATAACCAATTTGAGTTGGTAAATCGAATGCTACAGATAATCCATTTTGTCCTTCAGCAAGTAAATATCTGAATCTTTCATTTGTTTCTTTAGCAGTACCAAATCCAGCATACTGTCTCATTGTCCACAATCTACCTCTGTACCCAGTGGAATGTATGCCTCTCGTGTAAGGAAATTTTCCAGGTAACTCAATTTCCGAATCATTAACATTTTCGGGAGTGTTTAGTATATCACGTTCATCCAACAAAGTTTCTTCTCTTTCTGGATATTTCTCCAGTGTTGGCTTTAGCGTCTCATCTTCCCATCGTTTCTTACTCATCTCTAGCCTTCTCAAATCTCCTGATATATATCAACATTTTCTTGTTTAAATCCTTAGCCACTTTTTCAGCTTCTCCAGGGCCGACCTTTATTGGTTTCATCCAAAAGCAGTAGACATTAGTTGTGATATTATTTCTGTAAAAGTCAAGAATACTTGCAAAAAGATCTTTTTCAGTTCCATTACTACCCCAATCCACTCTTGGATTATCATAGCAAAATACTAAAGGTTGAATCATGTGTCCTGTGTTTTCTGCAGCTTTGAAAATACCCATTTTGAATGGATCTAACGTACCAAAACTAGACGTTGTACCTTCAGGAAAAATCCATAATGGATTATTTACAGCATCCCATCGGTTTAATTGTTGTATGGCCCCACTTCTTGACTTCTTATTTTCACGTTTGACCCATAACATTCCAACTTTTTCAGCAATAGGTCCGAAAAGTAGATAATCTTTAACTTCTCTTTTGGAAACAGCACCTCCTGCTTTTAGAGATAAGACAACAAACGGATCAAGATAACTAGTATGATTTGCAGCTAGAAATCCAGGTTCAGGCTTGCCATAAACATATAATTTAGAATTATAACGCTTCATCAATTTTCTAGCAGTGTAAGTTATTATTCGTCGATATTCTTCCCTAGTGTAGAATGGAACTTCTAATCTTAATCTAACCACAATGTATAGGAAGTAAAGCAGTTCGAATATCCACACAATAGCCCTATGGCTTAGTTGTTAAAAAGAAAACTCTTTCTTTAAATTAAAGGAGCTTCAAAATCATCGATGGTTTCTTCAAGTTCCCCATCTGCAGGCAATTCACCCTTGATTCTTAGTATCTCTCTTGCCATTAACCAATAAATCAAAGCTAATGATCTTCTACCTTTGTTGTTTCCAGGAACTACAATATCAATATCAGTAGTCAAATTGTTAGAATCACACATTGCTATAACTGGAATGTCTATGTTTACAGCTTCTCTGAAAGCTTGAGCATCTGCGGCAGGATCGGTTAAAACTATAATTTTCGGCTCAATAAAGAATCGCATTTCAGGATTTGTTAATCTTCCTGGAGTAAATCTTCCAGCAATGCAGGTAAATCCACACGCATCTGCGAATTTCTTTGCTGGTTTCCATCCATATTGTCTGGCTGAAACTACAAGAACATCTTTTGGTTCATAATCTTTTAAGAAATTAGCAGCTTGTGTAATTTTTTCAGAAGTTAGATTAACGTTCAAAATTCTTAGACCATCATCTCTTACTTTGTAGACGTAAGGTTCCATATCTTTACTCTTTTGTTTTGTCCCAATGTGGACTCCACATGTGAGGAATGTGTCCTCGTCAATCAGCAAATCTTTCGCCTCGGCTTCAGTCATCTGAGTTGCTCGCTGATTCGGACTAGTTCATTAAGCTTTGCAATCCTTTCACCACCCATTATTCCAGTCTTTATGGCGTGTGATCCAAATGCTACACCAAGGTGAGCGATAGTGGTGTCTGTTGTTTCACCACTTCTATGTGAAATAACAGTGGCCATGTCTGCTTTATCAGCCATTTCTACAGCCTTTTTAGTATCGGTTAGAGTTCCTATTTGATTTGGTTTAATTAATATTGAATTAGTAGCTTTCATGTCGATTCCTTTTTGCAATCTTTCAGGATTTGTAACATACAAATCGTCTCCGATAATTAGAGCATCAGTTTGTTTTGTCAATGAAGCCCAAGATTCATAATCTTCTTGATCTAAGGGGTCCTCTACAGAATGTAAATTATATTCTTCAATTAAGCCTAAAACAAAATCTACTTGTTCTTCCGGTGTTAAACTTTGTTCTTTGTAATTGTAGGTTCCGTTCTTATAAAATTCACTTGCAGCCATATCAAGTCCAGGGCGGATTTCTACTCCAGTTTCTTGTTCAACTTTGTTTGCAGCTTTAACAACTAATTCGAGAGCTTCTACATTTTCTAATGGGGCTACCCATGCACCTTCATCACCTTTTCCAAGGGCTATATTTGGAAACCTTTCTTTCAACAACGATTTTACGGTTTTATGAACTAAAGCATTAGCCTCAATGGCTGTGTTAATATCATCATCAAACGCAGTAACTAAATATTCTTGTATATCAGTACCTCCAACAGCATGAGCTCCTCCTCCTAAAACATTGGCCATAGGTGCAGGAATTGTATATTCTGTGTCTTTACTTAGATATTCAAATAAGCTGATTCCATTTGATTTTGCTGCAGATTTTGCACAGGCTAATGATAGAGCTACACTAATATTTCCTCCCATTTTTGAAAAATTAGCAGTTCCATCGATTTCTCTTAGTAATTGATCAAAATCATCTTGTTTATTTGCAGACAATCCAATTAATTTTGGAATTACTTTCTTCTCAGCAAAAATCATTCCTTTTGAAACACTACCCTCTGGCCAAGCTACAGCTTCATGAGTTCCTGTTGATGCACCAGCAGGTGCCGCAGCTCTTCCAAATCCATTTTCAGTAGTGATTTCAGCTTCTATGGTCGGACTTCCCCTTGAGTCTATAATTCTACGTATTGCAACGTCTTTGATAATCACTTTTTCTCACGATCAACAATATCTATAGGAATTACA
>CAZYZI010000039.1:0-10864 GCA_964651915.1 uncultured archaeon
GTAAAAGATGGTGCAAAGACTAGTATTCACTTAGCATGTTCAGACGAAGTAAAGGACATTACTGGAAGATTCTTTGCTGCTTCTAAAGTCAAAAAAGGATCTAGTAAAGCTAAGAATGAAGAACACAATCGGAAACTTTGGGAACTTTCCGAAGAGGCTGTAACTCCATTTTTGTAGGTCTTAGAAAACTTTTAAAAGCGTAACAATAGAATTGTAGTATGGACACGAAAGCTTTGTTCGCTATATTATTAGTTGCTGGAATCATAGGTGGCTTTTCCATTAATGAGTATCTCATAGATGAAGAAAGTGGAGATTTATTCGCCGAAGAACCTATTGGACCTGTTGAAGTTGGAAACGAAGCGCCTGACTTTACTTTGGCTGACACAGATGGTAATGAATTCAATCTTTCTGATTATGAAGGTGAAAAAGTATTGGTTTTAGAATTCATGAATATGAATTGCGGAACCTGCAAAAATTTTGAAAAGAATGAGATGAAAAGTTACTGTAATGATTCTATGCCTGAAGATGTTGTAATTATTTCAGTAACTCAAACAAAAAATGCAGATGAAAGTGAATTGGCTGAAAGGACCGATGAAATGGGTTGGAGATTCATAAAAGGCAGTAGTGAAATGACTGATGTATTTGGAGCCGATAGGAGTCCAACTATTGTTATAATTGACAAAGATGGCGTGGTTACATTTTCAGAAAGTGGATCAATGTCTAAATCTGAATTAAAAGAAAATATCGACGCTGCACTTGAATAATTACTAAAATTGCATTATCAACATTAGTGACGTATATCCTGTAAACATTAGGAAAGGTGTGTCCCAAGTATGTGGCGAATAAGCTTCAGTTAAAGTCATTATGATAGGAACAAAAAGCATTGCGAGAACAAATTGTATCTCGGTGAAAAATTCTGCATGCATTGCTACTGCAATAAAACCTGTAATCAAAACACAAGCACTTCCTTCCAATGTTCTTACATATGTTTTATTGGTAAAAAGAGCTCTTGTTTTGTATTCATGCTTCCCAAACCTGACACCTACGGGTTCAGCTAAGCCATCTCCAATTATATTGATTAAAATTGGAATTAGAACCAATGACTCAAGGCCCCATTGTCCAAATAGCCAAATCATAGGAAGCAGCACTACAAAACCTGCCGCGAATTGAGTCCATATCCAAATTAAAGTATGTGGCCTATCTTCAGGCCTATCGATGCCTTCAAACATAAGCTGAAATGGCGGGATAGCTTTCCTAATAGGTTCATAATACACAGATAAAGCTAGAGTAGACACCACTGCACTTATTGCAAGATATGTGAAATCAGTAAAAGTCTCAGCATTGAATTGTTTATCAATAAAAACTGGTAAGAAGAAAAGTGCAAAATGATTGAGTTTTCTAGTATAATTGACTCTGATGTTTAGATAACGTACGAGTACGCCTGACAAAAGCATGACTGTACCAAGAGCAAAGCCCTTTGCAACAGTGGACAGTATTTCCGGAGTGAACTCCTCTATTTCTGGGGGGATTTCCATACGATACCAAGTGGTGGACCGGGCGAGATTTGAACTCGCGCCCTCCTCCATGCCAAGGAGGCGATCTTCCAGACTGATCTACCGGCCCACTGATGTGTCATTTTAGTGGCCCGTTAATAGGATTATAGTTTACTCAGATAATTCCTCTGAGATATTTCTGTCTCTTTGGTTCAGGAAATCTCTCTATTGCATATCTTAGCATTGTTCGAGGCATTATGTTGTAATACTTTTTCAAGAATATTTCTTCTTTTTCTAAGTCTCTTTTGCCAGCTTCTCTAAGCATCCACCCTACTGCTTTGTGAATAAGATCATGTTCATCATTAAGTAGTATTTTTGCTATTTTGAAGGTGTCTTGTAACTCGTTTTTTCTGATAAAGCAATGGGTTGAAACTATAGCTATTCTCTTTGTCCATAAGTCTTCAGATTTTGCCCAAGTGTAAAGAATTGAACGATCTTTATCCATCAGATGTTTGCCTATTACATGCGAACAAGTTACATCTACTAGATCCCAATTATTGATATATTTGAAGCTGGAAACATAAACTTTGTAAAGTTGATTTCTAGTTTCGTTGTTTTTAGTTTTAGAGTATTTATTCACGAGAATTATTAATCCCAGAAATCTTTCTTCATGGTATTTTGATTTTATAAGAATTTTCATATCTGCAATAGAAAGATCAATATGTTTTTTGGCAATTAATCTGATTTTAGGGGCTCTTACGCCAAGGAAAATATCGCCATAACCATATTCTCCTTTATCTGTTTTGAAGAATCTGAGACTGTGTTTAGCTATCTCTTCATTTGCTAATTCTCGTATTTCTTCACTCGCTTTCATTTCTCCCAATAGCTTACAACGCCTAAACATAATGAAATTGCAGGACCGATTCCTATTGCAAACATAATGGTGCCTAGGCCAAAGGTTCCGCCTAATACTATTCCTATACTCAAAACTATAATTTCTATTCCTACTCTTACTCGACCAATTGGCCAATTTGTCTTCTTTTGAACTCCCGTCATCCAGCCATCTCTAGGGCCTGGACCTAAATTTGCTGTAAGATATAGTGCACTACCTACTCCAACCAAAATAATGCCTATCGATGCCTGAATTATTTGTGAAACAATATCGATTTGATCAGGAATAAGTGGCCTCATTACATCTATTGATAGTGCAATCAGTATTGCATTCAATATTGTGCCGATACCTGGAGTTTCCCGTAATGGTACCCAAAGAAAAAGAACCAAAACACTTACGATAAATGTTGATTCGCCGACTGTCGTTCCTATCTGTTTAGTTATTCCTTGAGCAAGAACAGTCCATGGACTAACACCAATTCCTGCATCAATCAATATTGCTTCTCCTGTCCCAAAAATCCATAGACCTGAAATCAAGAAAATAAAGGTTGTAAAACGAGGTTTCAGTGTAAGAGGTGTCTCGGAGCTCCAGATAGTTTGTGGGACTTTATGTGCAGGCCTAATAAATTCTAGAATGGACTTTAGTGACACGCTTGTCCATACTTCTTAAGACGCCAATAATTGTAAGGCCATGGCGTCAAGAAACCAACTATGAGCATGAATGGAATAGCTATTGGCATTAGGCCTAATTCACCTTCTGTGAACAATAAATCTGTAATTTCCATTGCAATCTCCATCATTAACATTGAAATGAATGACATTCCAAAGGCTGTAGATAGCGCATTTCTAAAATCCATTTGACCCCTCATTAGAATGGCAGTTTCGAGCATAACACTAGTAGCAAGTCCATTAATTAGTGGTAAAATAGCATAGAAATACCAAATATTTGAATATAATTCAAGTCCTGAAGTTATTCCTGAATATGAGTAGTAAGCTAGAGTTCCAAATTCTCCTATAGAACAACCTATCAAACACCATTTCGTATTGTGTGCAGACTGTTTCCAAACAGAACCGTCACTCCAATTAAATTCGATTTCTTTTGGAGATGATAAATTTTGAAGTAAGTCTAAGTTAGTGCCTGGTTCATGAATTGAGTAACCTGCTGCCTTAACTGCATCCTCTAGTATTTTCTTATCGATATTTAATTCTGTATTGATTGTTGCTTTAGCTTCTGCCAAATTTACTTCAACTTTTGATACACCGGCAATATCACTTAATGCTGTTTGAACGTGGTTGACGCAATTATTGCAAGTCATGCCACTCACACCTAGGACATATTCCTTGGATACCGTCTCAGTCATACAAAATAGCGAACATGGATTGAAATAAAGGTTTGTTTGTACCTGCTTATTGTTCGAAATCAGTAAACGTGATGGGCTTGCAAGGCTTGGAAAAATTAAAACCAAACATGGTGTTCTAGATACGCCTACCTTGCTACCTGTAGTTAATCCAAAAATTCTAACTCTTTCTATGAAAGAATTAAAAGAATGTGGAGCTCAAGGCCTAATTACGAATAGTTACATCATATACAAAAACCCAAAACTAAAAGAAACTGCGGAGAAGAAAGGCGTTCATGGGCTGCTAGATTGGGATGGCCCTATCATGACTGATAGTGGGACATTTCAATCTCATGTTTATGGTGAAATTGATATGCAACCTGATGAAATTCTTAACTTTCAAAAGAAAATTGGAGTTGATATTGGAACTGTTTTAGATGTCTTTTGTGAGCCGGAAACTAGGTTTGAAGAAGCAAGAAAAGAATTAAAAGAAACTCAGCGTAGAATTGAAGAATCTGATGAAAATAAAGATTCAATTTACCTTGCTGCACCGATACAAGGAGGAAGACATTTGGATCTTAGGCTAAAAGCCGCGCAAATGGCTTCTGAAACTAATGCTGATTTGTTTCCAATTGGAGGCGTAGTACCACTAATGGAAAAAAATAATTTCAAAATGTTAGCTGAAGTAATTATCGCGTCGAAAAAAGGACTTGATATCTCTAAACCGGTGCATCTTTTTGGTTGTGGACACCCTATGCTTTTTGCTTTAGCTACCTTTTTGGGATGTGATTTATTTGATAGTTCAAGTTATGCTAAATTTGCCTCTCGTGATAGTTTAATGTTTACATGGGGAACTAGAAATTTAGAAGAATTAGAAGAATTCCCAAGTGAATTTTCAGCGGCACCTGGCGTTACAATTAATGAACTCAAAAGAATGGAAAAGAAAAAACGTCAAAAAATTATAGCTAAACACAATTTAATTGTATCATTTACCGAAATTCGACGAGTCAAACAAGCAATACATGATGGGCTTTTATGGGAATTAGTAGAAAACAGATTAAGAACATCTCCTGCTTTAATGAAAGTATTTTCTATTTTGAAAAGAGAGATGGATTGGATTTCTCAATTCGAACCTGCTTACAGGTATAAAACTCCGATTAAAACAGGAGATGAGTCGGATTCTAGGCCTATCTTTTCTAAACTTACTAATTCATTCAAGTCAGGAGAGATGACTCATCCTTACTTTGGAAAAGTTCCAAACCATTTATCCGAAACTTACCCCTTCCACCCTGGGTTGTTACAGGATGATATTGAAGGTTGGAAAATGCAAAATTGGAATATAGAACGTGTTCGGACCATTTTGGATTACCAATTTGATAAAGCAATTGGAAAATCATTCACAAAAGGAAAAATTGAGTTGGTAATTAGCAAAAAAACAAAAAGACTAAGGAATTTACTTTTGGATGAAGAACATGTAGCGTCTCTCTCTCATCGAAGAGGGTTATTCATACTTCAAAAAAAAGGAGCTGAACTAATGCATGCATCTTCAAAATCTCCAAGGTTTCGTATTGTTGTTAATTCGGAAACTGCTGAATTTAATCGAAAAGGAAAAAGTGTATTTTGTAAATTTATAGAGGATATTGATTCTAAATTAAAGTGCATGGATGAATGTATTGTTGTAACGCCTAATGATGAGTTAATTGCTTTTGGTAAATTAATTGTTTCTCCTGAAGAATTAAGGCTTGGGCAACAAGGAATGGCCGTGCGAGTTCGTAGCGGAATTGAAAATTCTTAGAAATCGTAAGTTCTTTAATCAAAGTCCTATCTATTGTTCTATGCAGCGTAAAGCCTTAGTCTCAGGAATCGTGATGTTTCTACTTTTGAGCACTAGCTTTGCTAATTTAGCTGCAGAGGAAGAAAGTCCTGTTTATGGTGATAATTGGTGGGATGTTTATTCTAGAGATAAAAATCATGACGGAATTTCTGATTTATTAATTTGGAAATTGTCTCAAGGTGAACGATTCTTTAATTCTGGAGAAGCTCGAGTTTTCGTAAGGTATGATCATCACCCAACTGATTATGATGTTGAAAAATTAGAAGATGCTGGAATTGAAGTTACATATCGTGCTCAATATATCGATTTACTGTCCACAACTATGCCTCGAGATATGATTCTTGAAGTTGCTAATTGGGACGGCGTTGTGATGCTTGATGATATTGGAAAAGCTGAGCCACATATGGCTGATGCTGTACCTGCAATGGGCGTAGATCAAGTTTGGGAAAACCATGGGATTTATGGTGAAGGTATTTCAATTGCTATAGTGGATACAGGAGTGGACAACGCTCATGTCGGACTTGATGACATGGATGATAATCAATTTACTTTTGATGATATGAAAGTCGTTGCATACTATGATGCTGTGCAAGATGCTGTAATTTGTCAACCTTGTCTTCCTGGTGAATCACTTGATAGTGGAACTCATGGAACTCATGTTGCAGGAATAGCTGCTGGAACTGGTGCAGGTGAACCTGCACCTGATGGAACTCCACACATTGGGGTTGCGCCAAAAGCTAATTTGGTGAATGTCCTTTCTTGTTGTGATGGTGATATTGAGGATATCATTAGAGGTGTTGAATGGACAATTGCCAATCAGAAAGCCGTTACTCCTCATATTCGTGTAATGACCTCTAGTCTTGGTGAACAGCAGGTTGAATTCCATATTGACAATGATGGGAGCTCTGCATGGAGTCAAGCAGTGGATGCTGCAGTTGAATCTGGACTTGTAGTGACTTTGAGTGCAGGTAACGAATTTGGATCTCTGACTGCTGCTGGATGTAATACAATTGATTCTCCTGGTGATTCTAGATTGCCGATAACTGTAGCTTCTTTAGACAAAGATTTGAGTTTAGCAATTTACAGTTCTAGAGGTTACACTTCTGATGGAAGGGTCAAACCTGACGTTGCAACCATTGGTAGCAATATAATGGCCCCTAACAAAGGAACTGGAACTGGATACACGAGCAAAAGTGGAACTAGCATGGCTACTCCATTAATGGCCGGAATAGTAGCCTTGACTTTGGAAGCTAATCCAGATATGACTCCGGGTGAAGTGAAAGAGACTTTGGTTGCAGGATATGCTATTGAAAGGGAGATTCTGAATGATGATCCTGATGCAGCATCCAATAATTGTTCACTTGCTGAAACACGGCCCGATAATGAATATGGTTATGGTCAAGCTGACCCTCTAGTCTTTGTCGAAGTTGCAGGTAAAATTGATCCTGAAGTTTCAGTTAATTGGTCTCTAAATTACGAAATGGAAGAAATTAATGGAACTATGGTTCCAGTTAAACCAAGATTATACAATAATGATGTGCTGGAAGGGACTGCCGTTACTCTAAACAAACCAACTAACGGAGGAGGCGTCCAAATTAGATTTGGAGCCAGTCAGTGGTACAATGCTACTGATACTTCTTCACAAAAGAACTGGGCTACATGGGAACTTGCAATACCTGATGACTTAGAACTTGAAAGTAATCAAACTGTAACATTGTCTGCTAGATTAGTATTAGGAGGTGGTGAATCAATGTCTGCCGTCAACAGTTTTTCAGTTGTTTATATGGATGATAATCGTCCTGCTAGTTTGCTTATTGAAGGGTTAACTGATTTAGGAGGAATGATTTTCCTACCTGTTATTTTGTTGGCTGCTGTTGCAATGGGTTATATTTTTACACAACCTAGGAAATCTAAAAGTAATTTAGAAGTTGAAGAATCTGGAGGAGATGAATTTGTCTGGGATGATGATGTTGCAATTGACGGGCAGAATAATCTCATGACAACTATGTTTGGAAAAATGAGTGCTAAAGCGCTTACATTATGTGCTCTTTACACTGCTCAAGGAATTCCTTCTGGGTTTATTTCGTTTACATTAATCGCTTATCTTGCTGAACAAGGATTTAGTGCTGCTGCTATAGGAAATATGTTGTTCTGGGTGTACTTACCTTGGGTTTTCAAATTCCTTTGGGGTCCATTTGTTGATACTTATCATTACTTACCAATGGGAAGGCGTAGGCCTTGGATTCTCAGTGCTCAGGCCGGGATGGTCATTACTGTTATAATTATCGCACTTGTACCTGGCATCGATACTAAAGTGACGTTGTTAACGATATTATTATTCTTCCACAATTGTTTTGCCTCATTACAAGATGTCGCTGTAGATGGCTTAGCTGTTGATATCTTAAGTCCTGAAGAATTCGGGAAAATTAACGGGTTTATGTTTGGAGCAAAGCGTTTTGGTACAATGGTTGGTGGTGCAGGTATTGGATATTTCATGGGGAAATACACATCAATTGGAATATCAGGAGGGTTGCTTTTGACAGTCCCATTCTTATTATTGATTATGTGTCTTCCTGCATTTATTAGGGAAAGACCTGGTGAGAAATTATTCCCTTGGACAGAGGGTAAAGCAGTCATAAAGCCAAGCGAGAATGTTGAAGTTAAAGAAGAAGTAGATCAGCCAACCGTTGTAGTAGCGTGGGCATCCTCTAACAACTTTGATTTGGGCGAACACAATGCTAAATCTCTAGCTGTTGATATCGGACTTCTAATCGCATTAGATTTATTCTTGCTATTGACTATTGGTGATTTTGCAGGAAAAATATTGTGCCATGTAATTGCACTAGCTGCAGGTATAGCTTACTTTGTTTTATTAAGAAATAACACATTTGGTCAACAAGCTTTTGATCTAGCACCTGAAAAGAGTGATATTGTTCGAGCTCTCTCTCTTAGAGCTCCTTTAATTGGTATTGTTCTCGCTATGCTAACTTACTTCTGGGAATTTTTGATTCCTGTTTTGAACGTTCTTTTCATTCAACAATTAGGGTGGAGTGATACCGAATATGTTGCTGTAACTGGAGGTTCAGCAGTAATTGCTGGTATCGCAGGCACAATTGGAGGCGGACTCATTGCTGATAAATTTGGTGCGCGTCGTGTTGCTAGTTTATTTGCTATCCTAACTGGTCTCTCGATTTTTACCATCGCTTTAGCTGAACCTTTGTGGGATAATAGAACCGTTATGACTTGGTTAATTATCATATATCCTTTCTTCGGAGCTGCCATGGGTATTTCTTTGATTTCATTATTCATGAATGTTACATGGCCAAAAGTAGGAGCTACTCAATTTACTCTTTACATGGCAATGTTGAATTTTGGTGCATTATTTGGTCTTAAGATGGCTGGATACTTTGAAGAAAACTTCACTTACACTACTACAATCATGATTGGTGGAACTTGTCAACTCTTGATTGCCTTCGTTCTACCATTTATTGATCCAGGTCAAACCAGAAGGGAATTAGGTAACGAATTTTAGGCGATAACCCTTAAGAACAGCTCTTTCTGGAAGCCTGCCTTGGAGACGGGGCAGGATAAGAGAAATGAGCAATAATATCTATGTAGGAAACTTGCCATGGTCATACAGAGACGACAAATTGAAAGAACTGTTTGCAGAGCATGGTGAAGTAACGGATGCGAAAGTAATAGTCGATCGCATGAGCGGCAGAAGTCGCGGATTTGGATTTGTCGAAATGGCAAGTGGAGATGAGGCAGCAGCAGCAATTGAAGCCCTAAACGGTTACGATGCTGAGGGTCGTGAATTAAAGGTGAACGAGGCCAAACCTCGAGATGGTTAAATTAATAGAAAACGACGAACATTTTATTCTGGTTTCGCTGTTAATCACAGTGTGTATGCAAATGAGCTTTTTTGCTATAGCGTACACGCTGCAGATTGACAAAGTAACTGATTTTGCAGGAACTAGCAACTTCCTAATTCTAGCTATCTTTACGCTATGGTTAGGTGAAGATTTTTCATTCCCAAAGATAATTGGATCTCTCATGATTATCTTATGGTCAATAAGACTTGGTTTCTACTTGTCTTACAGAATTATAGCATGGGGGGAGGATCATCGATTTGATGATATGCGCTCTAAATTCTGGAGTTTTTTTGGATTCTGGGTTTTACAGATTTTATGGGTGTTTCTAACATCTCTACCTGTAATATATTTCAATAGTCTTAACACAACGATTGATTTAGATTCAATTGCTTATCTCGGTATTGGGATTTTTACAATTGGATTTGTTATAGAATCTTGGGCTGATTATACTAAATTTAATCATAAATTACATGGTGAAAAATGGTGCGATACTGGACTTTGGAAATATAGTCGCCATCCTAATTATTTTGGAAATATTATGCTGTGGTTTGGGATTTTCATTTTCTGCTATAATTATGGTTCTCCTTTATGGACAATTATAGGGCCTCTTTGGACTACTTTCTTACTTCTATTTGTGAGTGGATTACCCTTCCTAGAAAAATCTGCAGACAAAAAATATGGCGATGATTCAGAATATCTAAAATACAAAGCTGAAACTTCAATCTTAGTTCCTTGGTTCAAATAAATATCTAAAACATCCGAAGCACTTTTTTAGCAGATTTTAGAATGTAAAAAAGAGTCAATGATTATTGAACAAATACCAATTGGTCCAATGGCTAATTTTGGTTATATTCTTGGTTGTGAAGATACGAGAATAGCTGCCTTAATTGATCCTGCTTTTGAACCTGAAAAATTAATTGCAAGAGCTAAAGAACTTGAGTTAGATATAGAATGGATTTTGAATACGCATGGTCATTTTGATCACATAAATGGAAACGAGGTTGCAGTTAAAATGACTGGAGCGAAAATTATAGGGCATAGTAGCTCTGCTTTTCATGTGGATCGAAAAGTAGATCATGGAGATAAATTTCTAATTGGAAATTTGCAAATTGATGTCTTGTTCACTCCAGGCCATAGCCCTGATGAAATTTGCTTTTTTGTTAATAATCAAGTGATTTTTACAGGAGATGTTCTGTTTGTAGGTGAATGTGGTCGAACCGATTTGCCTGGAAGTAATGTGCAGGATATGTATCGGTCTCTATTCCATACACTATCTTCTATTCCTGACGATGTAGACATGTTTCCAGGGCATGATTATGGAAGTAGTCCTATGTCTACAATGGGTTTTGAACGTGCTAACAATTATGTGTTAGAACCTCGTTCTTTGGAAGAATTTGTTACCTTCATGAATAAACCCTAAAAGCTTCTACAAATTTT
>CAZYZI010000040.1:0-10597 GCA_964651915.1 uncultured archaeon
ATGAAAAAATTAGATGAAGCCAAATCTGAAGGTTTAGTTGATGAAGGTGTAATCGAAGTCCTCAGGGCTTTCAATTCACATCCAGATATTTTCACTACTTCTAGCTGTGCAGGAAGGTTACAACTCATAGTCCTTCCTGATATAGGTCGTAAAGATTCTGTTGAATTAAGAAAAACATGGCATAGACCTGTTGAATTTGAAGAAGTGAAGAGAGCTCTCGATAATTTGGACATTCCACCCAATTCAATTGTTATTCTACAAGGGCAATCACCAATTTTCCATGTAGCTTGTAGGACTATGGAATTAGCTCAAAGATTTAGAGGAATAGTTCATAGTCAAGGGTGGAAATATTCTTCATTGATTACAGGTAATGAGGACAAATGGGTTGTAGAAATTCTTTCTGCAAATCGAATTGATAATTTACTTTATCGTGATGGAGTTATTGACAAACCGAGTGATGAACGGCTCAAATTCATAATTGAGGAGTCAAACAAGATACTTATCAAAGCTCAGGCCCGATTGGAAGCTTTAGAATATATACCGTCGGGTTTGTAGTAAAAGCATGAAGGCACTCTACTTTGAAGAACATGGTGAACGGGAAGTATTGCAGTATGGTGATTTACCAGATTTAGAAAATAGAGAAAATCATGTTTTAATCAAAGTAGAAGCATGTGCTTTGAATCACCTAGATGTATGGATTCGTAAAGGATGGCCAGGTCTTAATCTGGAAATGCCACATATTGGTGGTAGTGATGTTTCAGGTACTGTTGTAGAAGGTAGTGGACAATGGAAAGAAGGTGACAAAGTAGTTGTTGATCCGGGAATATCTACAAAAGAAGATTCTTGGACAGAGAAAGGTATGGATAGTATGAGTCCAGGATATCGTATTCTTGGTGAACATATTAGCGGTGGATGTGCAGAATATGTATCAGTACCTGCAGAGAACATTCACAAGCGTCCCGAAGGTATGACTGCTAGTCAGGCGGCAGCACCACTTCTTGCAGGCTTAACTGCCTATAGAATGCTTGTAATCAGAGCAGGAATACAGAAAGGTGACAATGTATTGGTTATGGGTTCTGGTGGAGGAGTAAATTCATTATCGATTCAAATAGCTAAATATTTTGGAGCTGAAGTACACGTAGTAGCTGGTGGAGCTGAAAAGAAAGCTAAGGCCGAAGAGTTAGGTGCGTCATTTGTTGTTGATTACAAAGCAAATGAGAATTGGCATAAAGAATTGTTTCCAGTTATCGGAAGAAAGGGTTATGATATTGTAGTAGACAATGTTGGTAAGCCAACATGGTCAAGGTCCATTCTTCTTTCAGGTATAGGTGGTAGAATAGTTACAGTAGGAAATACAAAAGGCCCAATTGCCGAAACTGATATTCGACATGTTTTTTCAAAGCAATTATCTATTCTTGGTTCTACAATGGGTTCACATTCAGATTTTGCAGAATTGTTAAAATTATTGGCTTCTGGAGCAATAAATCCAGTAATTGATTGCGAGATCCCTCTTTCTGATGGTGTAAAAGGTCATCAAATATTAGAAGAAGGAACTATGTTTGGTAAAGTTATTCTTGTACCACAATAGGGATTATTATCGAGAAAGTTGTCCCCTCTCCTTCTTGACTTTCAACTTCCATGACTCCTCCCATCATTTCCGTCATTTTCTTACTTATTGGAAGTCCAAGCCCAGTCCCACCGTAATCCTTTGATGTTGAGGACTCAGCCTGTGTAAATTCTTCGAAGACCTTACCTAGTTGCTCCGCATTCATTCCTATTCCCGTATCAGTTACGGCAAATCTTACCTTTTCGTCATATTTAGTTATTCCTAATGTAACTGTACCTTTCTTTGTGAATTTGGCAGCATTACTGATCATATTGAATAGTATCTGCCTAAGTTTTGTTTGGTCGTTTGCAAGTTTTCCAATATCATCTGACTTCTCTATTACAAAATTATTTCCATTCTTTTCCACCAATGGTTTAGCAGTTGCTTCTATTTGTTTGATATGATTTTCGAATTCAAACTCTTCGACATGCAATTCCATTTTCCCTGCTTCTATCTTTGAAAGATCCAGTATGTCGTTTACTAGTGTTAGGAGATGTTCACCCGAAGAGTTAATTTTGGTTAAGTCTTCTGAATATGCATCTAGTCCATCATCCTCAGCATCATCCTTTAACATTTCACTGTAACCTAGTATTGCATTTAGTGGAGTTCTCAGTTCATGACTCATATTAGCTAGGAATTCGGATTTTGCTTTAGTAGCATTCTGTGCCTGTGTCCTCAAAAACTTTAGTTCTTCTGTTTTCATGTAGTCTATTCTATTTTTGAATTCGTTTGACCTTTTGACAAAGACTCCATAAACAAAAGGCATGACGAATAGGTACGGAACTTGTTCTCCTAATAAAATCCCACCTTCTAAAAGATATATCAAAAAAGCAGACACTGATGCTAGAACTATGAAAAAACTATTTAGAAAATCAACAGGATATATTGTGAAATATAGAAGAGTTAAGAGAGGAAGAACAGCTACCCCTGGGCCAAAAGCTGCATTCTCATCTATGTGATAATGATAAGCACCGTTTATCATTAATATTGGAATTACTAAGGTGAAATAAGGTTCGTAATATTTTTTCCTATTTACTTCAGATAAAATCAATATGTAAACTATAATTGAACAGATAACATGTGTAAAAATATAAAGTGGCTTAACACCCAAAGATTCTCCAAATATTTTGACATCATCCATAATAACTAATAAGAATATTATGTGTCCTAGTAACATTAGATTCCAAATGTAGTTGCTGTTTTTTCCCCATTTCATTTCCTTATATTGATTTTCTAATTCTTCATCATTGAATTTACAAGTTAACCTGTTTATGTTTTCTTCCAATTCAGCCATTATTCTTTATCCTCAACGGCAATAGGTATTATTATAGAAAAGGTTGTCCCTTCCCCTTCTTTACTTTTAACATCCATATAGCCTCCCATCATTTCTGTCATTTTCTTGCTTATTGAAAGGCCTAGTCCAGTACCTCCGTATTTCTTTGAAGTTGACGTTTCAGCTTGTGTGAATTCTTCAAAGACCTTACCTAATTGTTGTTTGTTCATGCCTATACCTGTGTCTGCTACATCAAATCTAATATTTTTATCTTCAATATTGATAGCTAATGTCACAGTTCCTTTTTCTGTAAATTTTGCTGCATTACTGAGCATATTGAACAATATTTGGCGAACTTTCGTCTGATCATTTTTCAAATTCAATTCCTTAATTTTACTTTTAATCACAAATTTATTTCCATTCTTTTCCACTAATGGTTTAGCAGTAGCTTCTATTTGTTTTAGGAGGTTTCCGTATTCAAATTCTTCTACAAATAATTCCATTTTACCAGCTTCAATTTTTGAAAGGTCTAGAATATCATTTATCAATGTTAAAAGGTGGTTTCCAGAGGAAAATATTTTTTCGAGGTCTATTGAGTAAGCATCCAGCCCCTCGTCTTCTGCATCTTCTTTCAACATTTCGCTATACCCTATTATCGCATTTAGTGGGGTTCTAAGTTCATGACTCATTTTGGCCAAAAAATCTGATTTCGCTTGGTTAGCAGTCTGAGCATTTTCCATAGCAATTTGTAGGTCATCTCTTTGTTTTTTCATTATTTTGTCAGTTTTTTCGAGGCTGTCCATTAGAATGTTATAGTGATAGCCAATTTGGCCAGATTCAGTGAAAAGATCTTCTGGTCCTCTTACAGATAGGTCTCCTGTGTCATTCTGATATTGCATTATTTTTAGAAGGTCAATTTGATCACTACTTGAGTCATGTTCAGCAATATTAAGGCCTATATCTTCAGCTTCTTGACTAACTCTTAATGTGTTGTAATTGTTTATTGTATTTAGTAACATATAACTTAGAGAAAAAGTATAGATCCCTACTGCAATTACTCCAATAATTTGTGCAATGAATTGGTTTATTATTACATTTCCTGTATAATCAGTTAGATTGCCATTTCCAATTAAATGTTCTTTAGCTGCAAAGAAGGGTAAAACTAAGGTTCCAAAAACTCCTCCAGCAAGATGCACAGGTATGGCACCAACAGGATCATCTAATTCTAACTTTTCAAGTAATCGTGTTGCATATAATGCTACTAAACCTCCTCCAGCCCCTATTATTACTGCACCTAAGGGTGTAATCCAATTAGCACTTGCCGTAACAGCAACTAGACCAGCCAACAATCCGTTAATTAGGTCACCTGCCGGTGCTGTGTCATTTTGTAATCCCCAGAATAAAAGGCAAGCTACAATTCCTGCTGCTGCTGCTAAGAAAGTATTCAATAATATTCCAGGTACAGCTTCATCTAGTATCAAGTTGCTTCCACCATTGAAACCATGCCAACCGAAACCTAGTAAGAGTACTCCGAGAACAGATAACGGCAAATTACTAGGTGAGAATTTTCGGGCTTTTCCATCTATAAATCTACCTGTCCTAGGCCCAATTATTAGTATAATAGCAAGGCCAATCCACCCTCCTGTTGAGTGAACAATAGTTGAGCCTGCAAAATCTATAAAACCTAGATTATACAACCATCCAGTAGATCCATCACCACCAAACATATCATCACTATTAGCCCAAGCCCAGTGACCAACTACCGGATACAGAATTGACCCTACAATTGCAGTTATAACTAAATAACTGTTGAATTTCAATCTTTCAGCTACAGCCCCCGAAATAATAGATGCAGCAGTAGCACAAAACATTGATTGGAATATAAAAAAAGTCATTGCTTGGCCGGATGTTTCAGTTCCACTCGGATCAAAGAAAAAGTCATCAAATCCTACAAATCCCGATTTGCTATTTCCAAACATTAATCCATATCCTATTATCCAATAACAAACTATAGAGATACCGAAGTCTGAGACATTTTTTAATGCAACGTTTATATTATTCTTATTTCTTATTATTCCAGATTCCAAACACATGAAACCAGCTTGCATCATAAATACAAGGATAGCACAGATTAACATCCAAAGCAGATCAATATTCATCGCATTTTGTTCAATAGTTTCATCAGCTGCTTTAGCAGTATGAAAAACATTTACTAGAATCACGAAAGCGAATGTAAATATCATCAATCGCTTTAAGTTTGTGATGTACTGAAACATTAGTAACCCATGAATTTATCTATTTAATAGGTTAGCATATAATTTAATATATCGTATTTTTTTGGGATGAGATGGATGGTTTCGATGATGAGGAATGGGCCGAGATGCAAGAGATGTACATTAATTTCACTTCTAAAGAGTTAGAAAAGATACAGGATAGTATGGATACAGCTACGATGGAGTCACTAAGGACATTTGGTCATAACATAAAGGGAAGCGGAGGAATGTATGGTTTTGATAGAGTAACAGAGTTGGGAGCCAAGATAGAGACTGCTGCAAATGAGGATAAATTAGAGGATATTAAATCTTTTTTTAAGGATTTAAATGATTTTTTAGTGGAGGAAATGAAAAAATGATATATATAAGAGGAGATAACTAAAAATGGCTGATGAAGAACTTCCAAATATATTAGCAGTTGATGATGACTATGCTGTTCGGATGGCTATGGAATTTATGTTTAAAAAATGGCCAGAGTATAATCTAGTTTTGGCTGAAGAGCCTAATGAGGCGCTAGAGAAATTAGAAGAAAGAGAATATATGATGATGTTTAGCGATATCAATATGCCGGGTATGACTGGGCTTGAGTTATTAGAAATAGTTAAAGAAAAGCAACCAGATTTACCTGTTTTTATGTTAACATCTGAAACAGACATTCAAAATTCGATAACTGCCTTTCGTTTTGGTGCTATGGATTATATTCTGAAACCTATGACAACTGCGACGGTTAGAGGAGCTATTGACAAAGCAGCTCAGTATGTTGAGGAAATGGAGAATAAAAAATCAGGTATTGTAGATTTAGATAACTTTAGAGATTTAGTGGAAAATTTTTCACCTGAAAAGATGGGACTTAATGATTCAGGAGCTAAAAGTTCTGAATTCACTAAATTGGTAAATGCACTTCAAGATAAGTTAATACATCCAGGTAAAGTAGGTAGAATTCATAATTTGTTTTTATTATCTAAATCAGGCATTGTGATATCAAGTTTCTCAGCTAATGATGTAGAAAAAACAGATGTTGATATCTTAGGCGGTATGTTTACAGCTGTAAAAGACTTTATGGAAGATGCTGTAAGTGCTAGTACTACATCTTCATTAAATGACATTCAATTTGGTAATTTCCATGTGAAATTTGCTTCTGGAGCTTATTGTGAATTAGCTATAGTTTACACAGGTGTGTTAAATGAAGAAGCCGAGGATGCAATAACAGATACATTAATAGCATTTGAATTAGAGAATATGAAAACGTTAGAAAATTGGGATGGAGATATTTCTAGTTTTGGAGAATCTACAAAAATGTTAGAAAAGTTATTTGGTGAGATTGACAAAGAGAAGGATTAATTTTTATTTAAGATAGCAATAATGTGACTTGTACTAGGGCCATAAAATTTCACTCTTTCAAATTTTTTAACATTAAATCCTTCCCTTTCCATTAATCTAGAGAATTTCTTAGGAATACTTCCCCAGTCGCTTCTACTTTTAAATCCTAACCAATTATTTCGATATGATTCATGGAATATGACTGTGCCCTTTTCATTTAAACAGTTGCGAGCATGGTCTAAGAAATCTATAGTGTTGCCAATATATCCTAAGTGTATAACATCTGCTTTTGCTTCTATATTTCTGCAATCATCATTAATTATTTCTATATTTCTCACTTTATTATTTTTAGCATTCAGAGAAAGATATTCTATAGATTTAGGATTTTTATCAACAGCAATCACCTTTGCTTTAGGGTATCCTTTCGCCATCTGTATTGAAAAATAACCTATACCTGCAAAATAATCAATAATCACTTTTGGTTCATCAAACGTGTAGAATTCAGATACTTTATCAGGACCTGAGAGAGCAGATCTCCACCCAGTATTTCCTGGGGACCACATAATTTCAGCTAAATCTAATTTGTATCTAACACCATATTCTGATATTTCTGTAGTAGTTTCATTTCCATATAATAGTTCAATATCTTCAGGCTTCCTAAGTTCTCCTGCTATTTTATTTTTCTGAATTACGGTCTTTGCATTCAAGACTTCAGCATAAATTCCAGCTACTTTATTTTTTTGTTTGGGGTCCAATTCAGCTAAATCTAGAATAATTATATCTCCTATTTTTTTCCATTTCTTTGGTAACTTAGTGTGGAGTGCAGGATTAGCTTTGCTAATTATTTTTTCAAAAGGATTCATTCTTCAGCTAGCTTTCGAAGAACATCAATTTCTGGTTTCCACATTTCAGGCCCTCCTGGTGTTTCTAGGTATCCTGCTAAGTGTTCTAGTCTTTTTTCTTGCATGAAACTTTTGAATGTCTTTTTACCTAATTTACCCATTCCAATATTATCGTGTCTATCAACTCTTGAACCCAGATCACTTTTCGAATCATTAAGATGGAGTGCTACTAAATATTCCATACCAACAGTATTCTCAAAATCATCCCATATATTATCAAAATTATTTCTCCAGTCATAGCCTGAAGCCCATGCATGCTGAGTATCAATACAGACACCAACTCTTTTTTTCTCATCAATGTTATCTATTATGTGCCGTATTTCCTCGAACTTTATTCCCACATTTGTTCCTTGGCCAGCTGCATTTTCTATAACTAGTTTAGATTCATACCCTTTTGTTTCATCTAATGTTTTGTTCATATGGTGTGCTATCCTTTCCAGAGCATCAGATCTAGTCAGCTTGTCATCTCTCATACTTTTTTTAGGATGTGTGTGAGAGCCTGGATGGAAATTAAGATATGCAACACCTAAAGCTTCACAACGATGATATTCTTCTAAGAATGCTACTTGCGCCCGTTTTCCTTTTGTTTCATCGGGGCTTCCCATATTTATTAGATAAGAGTCATGAATCATTAGAGGGCCTAAATCTGTTTTTGATAGTGGTTCTTTGAATGCAGTAATTTCTTCATCTGTCAGTGGTTTTGCAATCCATTGCCTTTGGTTCTTGCTAAACATCTGGAAAGTGTCAGCTTCTATTTCTAAAGCCCAAGGGATTGCATTCTGAAGACCCCCTGCAACGCTTACGTGAGCTCCTAATCTCATCAATTTACTGAATCAAGCCTACCTTAATAATAACTATTCGATAAGAGCCTGTGAAATTTTCCATTGTGGCAAACCCCAAGCAACCAAAGATTGATAAAATTTTGACCAAGGTTATTGGTTTTCTAGAGGATTTTGATCTCGAGAAGGAGACTGCAAAGATAGTGGGTTTGAAGGGTAATTCGATTGATAAATTAGAAGGAGATATTGTAATCTCATTAGGAGGAGACGGCACTTTATTGTATATTCTGGACAATTTGAATAAGCCTGTTTTCGGAATTAACTGTGGAGGTGTAGGTTTTCTTACAGAAGTAGAACACTCCGCTAATCTTTTCGAGGCTTTTAAGAGATTAGAAAAGAAGAGTTATACATTACAAAAGCTGAACAGAATAGATGCTTTCATCAATGATTTGCACGTTGGTACTGCCTTGAATGAAGTAGTACTTCATTCTTCAAGAGTTGCTAAAATCCAGGGATTTGAAATTGAAATTGATGGTTCTATTGCAGATAGCTTTAGAGGTGATGGATTAATTATTGCAACACCTACAGGTTCAACAAGCTATGCGATGTCTGTAGGTTCACCTATCGTATATCCTACTATGGAATCCCATATTGTAGTTCCAATGGCTGCATATCGTATTGGTGCTAGACCTTTAGTAGTTCCATCAAAATATATTATAAATGCAAAAATCACTGGCCATCCTGAAGCTGTAATGGTTATTGATGGAAAAGATGAAATTATGATTAAGAAAGAAGATAAACTCGAATTTAAGAAATCTAAAGAACCTGTGGAATTAGTAAGATTTAGTGATAAATTCTTTGATAAAGTCAGGAATAAATTGAGGCTATAATGAAAAAGCAAAGAGCAAGACTGAGAGGTACTAAGACTGCGGCTAAATCTGAGCAAAAGAAATTGCTTTCAAGAATTAAGGAATTAAGGGATAACCCAAAGTTGTTGATTCCAAAAACTCCTTCAGGTAGTCAAGCGGAAGAAGTTTATTCTAAAGTTCTGAGAGAAATGGAACTTGCTAAAGAGCAACATGAAAACCCTCCTAGTTTCTTTTCAAAAATAATGGGGACAAAAGTAAAGGATCCTTTAGCCAAGGCATATGGAGCTTCTCTCACAATTTTAGAATCGGGAGCTCCAGTTATGGCTATTGCCCGTTTTCCTCATGGTGAAGTTAATTATGTTCAAAGGGGTTCAGGAGTATCTAAAGAAAAGCTAATCGGAGTTCAAAACCACCATCATAGGTTGTGGTCACGTTTTGCTCATTTGGATTATGTTAAAAAGTACAAATTTTTCATGTATGTTTTAGAGAAAGGTTTAGTATGTTCTGGTAAATCTCCAAAATATCCTAAACTCTTATGGGAAGAAGCATGCAGAACTCTAAAAATTAAGAGGGGAGGGGATGATTTACAGGGTATAAAAATTCGTTGTAAGTCGTTGGGAGAACAGGTTACTCTTCCAACTAAAAAAGTATCTAAATCAAAGGAAAATAGTTATAGTCATTTTTTGAAGAATCAAGTCGCTTTTGAACAAGACACGGATTTTGAAATCTCAGCTTTAACTTTCCTTTCGGATATAAGTCCAGAAACACCATCTGATATATTTTCAGATTATAAAAAAGGAATTGCTTCAGATTCAGATTTATGGAATGCAGTGATAAGGTTTCAAAAGGAAAAGATCAAATCCCTAGATGAACAATATTTTATAATATCTAATAAAGTAATATCTAAAGAGGAATTAACAGGAAAAATAAGTAATAATAAAATTGATCAGGCAATTGTTGAGGACATTTTGAAGGATTGTGAAGATACAATTATTATGGATAATTTCACTCTTTCAGCTTTTACAGAATATACTTGGGAATCTGCAGGGAAGGATATTATAGATAGAATAAATTCAAAGAAGTTAAAAAATTACAATGGTGAGAATTCATTAGAATTGTTAAGAGAATTGTACAATAAAATTGTTAAGGATAGTTTGACTAGTGAATATCCTCGCTTCAAGTCTCTTAGTGAGCCCCTAAAATTAATTGATGATGTAGTGAGATTGTTGAAATCTGGTGAGAAAGAAAATTCAATAAAATCTATAGAAGGTCTTTCTTCGAATAATAATATGACAAAATCAGTTTCGTGGGCTGCTTTAATTTGTCTTAATGCAACTTCCAGTAGGGCCTGGAAATATAGTAAAGAAGAGCAATCACTTGGTGAATCCCTTAAGGATTTAGTACAAAGTCTGATTGATAGTAAACCATCTGAATATTTAGGAATATTAGAGGAGATATCCTCTAGAATTGGTCTTGGGAATAAATTGGAAGTTATTTAAAACAGCCTTAGCTGGAGAATCTCGCGGGTCCGTGGTCTAGTTGGTTATGACGTCGCCTTGACATGGCGGAGATCCC
>CAZYZI010000041.1:0-10216 GCA_964651915.1 uncultured archaeon
TTAAATTTCAATAAATTAATGGAGCCACCGGAGGGATTTGAACCCTCGACCTACTGATTACGAATCAGTCGCTATGCCAGGCTAAGCCACGGTGGCACTCGTTTGGCTAAGAATATTAGATTAAAGGATTTAGGCTTCGAAAAAATCACTAATTTCTGATACAATATCATCTGATTGCTCTAATTCAGGAATATATTCTAAGAAACGACCCGTTCTACTATCTGCTATCACTATGAAACCTCTATCAGTCTCAGACCTTATTACTCGACCTGCGGCCTGCAATAATTTCCTAACAGCTGGCGATTCTACTGCAAATTTCCATCCCTGACCCTTAAAAGATATGTCATAATAATGTTGTAATGCATTTTGCCTAACTCCTGGTGCAGGATATGGGATTCCAACAATTATTGCCATTTCCAAAGTAGTATCTGGATAATCAATTCCTTCTGCTAGGCGCCCTCCCATAACTCCGGCTAATACAGCACTGCTATCTGACTTAAAGCTCTCAACTGTTTGCATCAATTCTTCTTGCCCCATACCTGAATATTCTCTGTAAACAGGTTTCTTGATATTAATGCTTTGTAAAGCTAACTCAAGAAGTTTATATGATGGGAAAAATAAGGCTATATTACCTTCAAAATTTAAAGTTATTAATTCTAATTTAGAGATTATTTTATCCCAAGTACTTGATTCACTATTGAGTTCACTATAGGAAGTTGTAACATCTGTCAAATACATCACTTTTTTATTTTTCTTTGGGAAAACAGACTCTTTTTTCTCTAATATCGAATCTGGCCTTAATCCCACCAAATCTCTAAACATATCCAGAGGACTTATAGTTCCAGACATTGAAACTACACCTGCTGTACTATCAAGAAAACCAGTCATTACTCTAGGATCAAGGCATACTTTCTCTAATCTAAGAGGATCTTTACCAACCAAACGTATAGTATGACTTTCTAAAGAATCTAACCAACGGCAAAGGAAATCACCAACAGAACCAAGGTATGATCGTGGTCTTTTACCATGATCCAAAAGATTTTGACGAGTCATTTGACCCATTTTAGAAATTTCGGTGGAATCTTGTTTAAGCCTAAAAAGTGTCATTTTTCCAAGAGACATCATTTCTGTTTCAAAGGTAGCTACTTCTGAATCTGGTGAGACAATATGTGAAGGAAGGTGACCTTCATCTTCATTCTCCAATATATGTTCATCAGCTAATTTTTCAATAGATGCTTCAACAAAATTGAGAAATCTTATAGGATCTCTACCTTCTGGTAAAAGATATCCATAATCCTTCACTTCATTAACTGCACGATTGATAGATTTTAAAGATAATGAGTCTGAAGCTGCACTTCTTGCCCAATCAGGTAAATTATGAGCTTCATCAATAATAGTTATTACTTTATCTATTGAAGTTCCCATCCATCCTAATACATAATTTCTTACAAATTCTTCAAAAAAGTAAACATATGGAACTATCACTACTTGAGCTTCTTTGAGTAATAATTTATTTAGCTCATAGGGACACAAACCAGCTTCCTCTGCTTTTTTAGAAAAATCTTGTGCTGTAAGTATCTCTGTTGACCATTCACCAATTAGTGATTTGCTATCTCGCAAAAATCTCCTATAAAATTGACAACCACCTTCACCCATTTTTGATTGCATTTTTAGAGACTTGCAAATTTTTGATTTCTCTGACCAATTAGATTTTTTTAATTCATCGTCATAACCCTGTTGCGGACAAAGAGAATCTCGCCCTTGGATGGCTACTGCCTTAATTGAATTTCCTACTTTTTTGAATTGTTCTAACTCATTAATAACTTGTTTTTGTTGTGAATTTGTTCTTACACAATAAACTATTTTCAAACCTTTATTGATAACAAATGGTAATGTTGCTGCTAAAGAAATGAAAGTTTTTCCACTTCCTGTTGGAGATTCCAAAACTATATGATTTTTATTTTCTATAGTAGCTTCAATAGACTCTATAGTTTCTTTCTGATTGCCTCTAAGGTTATAGGGAAGTTTCAATTTCAACGTGACCAGATATCATCTGGAATTTCATCATAAACTGAAGGTTCTTGGTCCTCTGGTGCATATTTTGGTCCTGCATCAGTTCTTCTTTGAATTTCAGCTATCTTCAAAAGCCAATAATGTATTCTCCACTCCCTACCATCATAGAGTGTCGTTTCCTCTCTTTCAGTTTCCATTAAACCTGCATCTTCTAACATGTAAAAAGTATCACGATCTTCAGGATGCAATACATTATCAATTATCCTATCACTATATCCGAAAAAATTTAGAATATGCTCAGCTAAATAACTAGATTCATCATCACCCATATGAGAATACTCAGGACTGTAATTAATCGCTGAAGCAAGTGTTTCTGTGGTTAAAACTCTCAATCAATCTACTCCGTTCTAACGGGTCTGTCATGGGTCTTATATTAATCTGTTGTAGGCATCAGCAACAATTTATAGATAGTAATTAAATAATCTATATTGAGTGAAGAAAAAGATTTATGGGAAATGGTACGCCAAAAAATATCTGATTCAGAATCTGAAACTGAAGTTGAAGCACAAAAGGTGACTACTGAAGAAAAAATTGTAGAAGAAGAAAAAGAAAAGAAACCAGAAATAGAAATTAAAAAAGACCCTGAAGAACCTATTGAAAAAAATACATTTAGTGAAGACTTTGCTACGATTAATTTGCTTAAAGAAGGAGTCTTTGCTGGTTTTCTATATATCTTTGGCATAATGATAGTACTGGGTATCCTAAGTATCCCTGGTTCTATAACAGCTGCAATTGGAGGATTTTTTGGGGGGAAAAAAGCTGGAGATCCGGGTCGTGCACTAACTGCAGCAATGTTACCTTTCCTAGTTATTGCTGCTATCTATTTCCTCGCCTCCTCCGGTGCTTTGCCGCCAGGTTCAGGTCCTAATGATGTAGCTACAGAAATTGGAAAACTAATTGACCATCATCCTAAAGATGATTCGCTAGGCCCCATCTCTAAAATGCCCGATAGCACATCTTCTGTTTTTATCTCCGTAGTGACCTTTGCATTTATTGGAGGATTAGCCAATATAGATAACAAAAAAAAGAATAATATTAGTTAATTAACTATAGGCCAACCCATTCTCTTGCAATAACCCAATAATATTGTTCTACTATAATCAATAGGAAAATTGCAAAAATTACCAAAGGCACTCCATTTCTTACAAAATCATTAGATTTTGGAATTCCTGAAGCCTGAACTATCAAATTAGGTGGAGTCCCAAAAGAAGTCATAAACGCAAACGCCGTACTTATTGCTGTAATTATTGCAATACTTTCAAGTGGTAAATTTGCTTCTACACCTACTGCAAGTGTTATTGGAACTAGTATAGCTGCTGCCGCGCCATCACTCATCACATTAGTCAACATTACAGTCACAATAATTATCATTAGGATTATAGCTAATTCACCACCATAACGTGAACCAAAATCTGCAAGCCAATACAGACCTCCTGCCAACCAATCTGCAGCACCATGTTTCACCATAGCCTTACCCATAGTTAATGCAGCACCATAAATGAACATTACACCCCAACGTAATCTTTGCCTACTATCTTCCCATTCTAATACTCCAAATATATGCATTAAAATTCCTCCAATCATTGCACTAGTTCCCAAAGTTAAACCATTAAAACCCGAAGTTAAGAAAAGTAAAAAAGTAACGCCTAAAACAGATAGGGCCAACAATTGGCGCTCATCAATAAAATCGGTTTTTTCATAATAATAATCTATGCTACGATAACTAACTTTATTAACAAAAATTAGTGTAAAGAAAACTATTGGAATTAATGCAATTGTTAAAGGGGCTGCTAAAACAACCCACTGAATATAAGTTATTTTTTGATTATAAATTTCCTCTAAAAAACCCATAGCAATCACATTACGTGCGCCACCAGATGGTGTCGCTAATCCTGCAATAGAACATGAAAAGGCAACAGCCAGTACAAGTGCTATCATCTCATTCTTGTGCTTGCTAATATCTGTCTTATCTGCAATTGTAAGAACTAAAGGTAGCATAATTGCTGCAACGCTATGATCAGGAATTATAGCTGCCATAAAACTGCAAATAACAATAATCCCAAAAATCAACGCATAGTTGGAACCTGTGAAGGGACCCAAAAGTCGTCTTATGATTAAATTTTCAGCTCCTGACTTAGTTATTCCTTGCGCTATGATTAAAGAACCAAGAATCATAAAAACTGAGTCTGAGGCATAAGAAGAAAACGCATCATCTCTATTTTCACCTAACAAAACAAGAGCAACGCCAGCCATCAATGCTGTAACAGGTAATGGGAATGTTTCCGAAACCCAAAGATAAATTATGAATAAAAATAAAGCAAAAACATTTCTACCAGATGAACTTAAACCATCAGCAAATAAGAATAATAATAAATTAATAAAAGACACGATTACAACACCTGCAAAAAATTTTCTAAAAGTAGAATTCAAAAACAGACGGTATAATGCATGCTGCCTTTCCTTAGAATCAAATAATTCAGTTTGTAAATCTAATAACGTTCTTCGCCTTTTTAGTTGATCTACTCTAGGGAGAACTGTGTGCGATTCTTCTTCTAAAGATTCAGCGACTATTTCTAGTCCATCTAACATTTTCTCAAAATCTTTGTCTTTACTCATCTAAGAACACACACCGGCACAGAAGCGCTGAGCACTAATTTGTGTAGAAGTATATCGCTAACTGCATCTTCAATATCGGGAAGAATAACTATACGGGCACCTTCTGCTTCAATAACTGAATTTGTAATTGTTTTTCTAGATTTAAAATAACCTAAAGGAACTATTGTAGAAGTAACATGGAAATCTCCACCTAATTTTTCTCTTAATTCTTCAACTGCCTTATCTATTGCCTCAGCACCGCCAAAGATTTCTGTTCCAATATGTAATAATTCTAAATCACATTTAAACTTTCTAGAAAAATCTTCTAACTTTTCAAGAGCCTCCTTTGGTAAGACAGGACCATCGAATACTACCAATGCAGGAGAACCTGAGCCTGGCAAAGGATGCTCTTTACGAACTACAAATGCATGTGATGATTCTGAATCTAGAATTCTTTCAACTTCAGAACCTGTAAAGATACGACTTAAAAATGAGCGGAATGGACCTAAAACTAATGTGTCTGCAACACCTTCATCTACCATTTGTGCAAGAATTTTACGTCTTTTTCCTGTTTTTAATATTGATTCTATTTTTAAATCTGGAGTTTGCTTAATGAATTGATCTAATTGTCTTTTACCTAATGCTTCGAATCCCTTGTTAGTTTCAGATGAAGCTGTAATAGTTCCTGTTTTGGAAGGATTACTAATATATGTTGCTATCAAAGGTACTTCAAGACGCTTAGCTAAGGCCAAAGCATAATTTCTTGCAGGTCTCAACCGTTTGGAAGGGTCTATTGGCAACAATAATTTATCAAACATCTTAAAGTACAATCGACGCAACGTATATTTAACCCTGCCCAGTGAGCGCACCCCTGAATTTGTAGTTCAGGACGGAGAAAAGATTTGGCAAAGGTCGCAAGAGCTAAAGTGAAAGACAAGTGGAAGGGCAAGATGTGGTACCGCATGCACGCCCCATCTATGTTCAATTACGCAATAATGGCACACACACCTGCCGACGATCCTGAGTTTGTAAACGGAAGGGTTACTGAAGTTCCCCTAGAACAACTAACTGGAGATTTCAGTCAGAAAAACTTCATGGTTAAATTCAGAGTTCATGAAACAAGAGGAAATAACGCTTTCACCACATTTGATGGACACCGTTTAACTTCAGATTACAAAAGAGCACTGACCAGAAGAAGGAATAGCAGAATTGATTGTAATGTTGTTCTTAATTTACAGGACGATGTCCAAATTAGGATTAAGCCAATTATAATGGTTGATAAGCGTATAAAAAAATCCCAAGAAAAAATGCTTAGAGCTGTTGCACACAAATATATAGATGAGAATTTATCTAAATTGAGCCTATCAGAAACTTTAAAGAAAATATATTCTGGCAATCTAAGTAAAGAAGTAGCTTCGACGCTAAAAACCACATATCCTACCAAAAGAGTTGAAATTTCTAAGATAAGTGTAATGAATCCAGCTAGTCTTATGGAAGTACCACCTGAAGACAGTGAATTAGAGAAAATTCTAGAAGAAGCTGAAAATGATACTTCTTCAGAAAAAACTGTGGAAACTGCTACTAAAGAAGATGCTGAGACTAAAGAAACTGAAAGTGAAGATACTGACTACTCTTCTATGAAAGTGGCTGAGTTGAAAGAATTACTCAAGGAAAAAGATTTGCCTGTTTCAGGTACAAAAGCTGAACTTATTGAAAGACTTAAATCTTGAATAAAAAGACCTGGGAGCTTTTACCATTCTGGTTTCCAAAGTCACAAAATAATCGTAATTGGACTTTCGTATTTATTTTACTTATAATATTGAGTATTGATTGGTGGAATTGGGAATCAAATGCTAAATTTGCTGATTGGATCCCAATATGGATTGTTTACTTAATAATGATTCAATTTGCGTTGGCTTATTCGCTTTGGAAATTTTCCCAGGAGTGGAACAAAGATGAGTGAACTATTCATTATTGGACTCATCTTAGCTATATATTTGGCAATTTCAATAGGTATTGGAGTCTATGGCCGTAGCAAAGAAGATAGTGCAGAAGATTATTTTGTAGCATCGAGAAAAATAAATCCATGGATCCTTTTTTGTACCTTAGCTGCAACCAATTTCTCTGCGTTCTTTTTCTTAGGTTTTTCAGGTGCAAGTTATCGCGCAGGATGGGGATTCTATGGAATAATGGCTATGGGGACTTCTCTAGTTGGACTTTCAATACTACTATTGGGAGTACCAATCCATAAATTAGGGAAAGAAAAAGGATATGTTACACCCTCTGAGTTAATTGCTGGTGAAACTGACTCCAAATATTTAGGCTGGTTGTATGCTACCGTACTAGTTATCTTCACATTACCATATCTAGCAACGCAACCGATGGGGGCTGGAATTTTACTGGAAACTCTTTCTGGTGGTGAAATTCCTTACTTTACTGGTGCACTATTGTTAACTTGTGTAATGATAATTTACCTTGTTTTAGGAGGAATGAAATCTTCTGCAATGACTGATGTATTTCAAGGAATTTTAATGTTTACGATATTGATAATCTTTGTTTTTGGATTTTTCTTCCATGAAGACATCGGGGGTTTTAGTGAAGCTGGACAATCATTATGGGAAAACAAACCTGAAAAATTTGTAAGAGAAGGGAACTTTACATGGGAAATCATATTATCTTATACTATACTTTGGCCAATAACGGTACCCATGTTTCCCCAACTTTTTTCAAGATTCTATATTGCTGAAGATGATAAAGCAATCCGAACTGCTGCTTGGCTTTATCCTACAGTAGTACCCATTTTATTTTTATTTCCTGTAATAATAGGTGTATACGGAAATATTGTAGATTTCGATTATACTTTGTCCAAGGCTGAATCAGACAATATACTTCCACTTGTATTAACTGAATATGCACCATTGTGGGCTGGGGCTATTGTCTGTGTAGGTGCAATTGCTGCATTCATGTCCACTGCAGATTCACAGATACTAGCAATGTCCTCAATAATAACCAAAGATGGTCTGCCTGCAGTCACTGAAATTAGAGAAGAAAATGAAAAACAAATTGGTAGAATATTAATTATTATACTGGCAATAATTGGTTTGGTACTTGCCTATGATCCTCCTGACACGATTTTCGACATCGTTTCACAAGCATTTACTGGTTTAGCTGTTCTTTTCCCTACGACAGTAGCAGTACTTTACTGGGACAGAGTAAAAGCAAATAGCTGTATTATATCAATAATAGTTGGTGAAATACTAGTTGTCTGGTCCTATTGGTCAGCTAAAACTGGAAATCCAATACCTGAGTGGTTTACACAAGGATTTCATTTTAGCACACCTGTTATTATAATTACAATATTAGTACTATGGATTTCAACTGAGATAGAAGAACGATTAACCAATAACTCCAGTAACTAAGGCAGCTTCTTCAATTTGCTTTTGTGAAGATTTATCAAGGATAGTAATTCTTTGCGGTCTTATTTCTTTGGAATTTATGAAGGCTGACAACACAATTCCATCATCTATTCCTAGGTTTTTTGCATTAACCGGAGCATTTACTGTACCCAGAGTATCTCTAATTTTTTCCCAATTTCCTCCATGTAGATACATTGTAACTATAGAACCTAAACCACACTGTTCACCATGTAATGCCGGTGTCGCACAATTAGCATCCAACCAATGTGAAAATTTGTGTTCACCTCCACTCGCAGGACGTGATGTCCCTGCTATAGACATTGCAACTCCGCTTGAAATTAATGCTTTAACAACTAATCTAACTCCCTCTTCAGTACCACTAGCAACTTTTTCAATTCCATCTTCCACTAGTTGAGCTGCCATTTCTGATAAAGCTGCCGCATATTCACTATAATCTGCTTCCTGGCCCTCTAATTTCCAATCAAGTACTGCTGTTTGATTGCTAATTATGTCACCCACTCCTGCTGCTAACAATCTTTTAGGAGCTTTGGAAATAATGTTTGTATCGGCCACTACTGCAATAGGAGGGATTGCTTGCATAGAAGTCTTACTACCTTCCTGACGAATAGAAGCTCTAGCTGAACCAAAACCATCATGTGAAGCTGCCGTTGGAATTGAAATAAAAGGAATATCTTTGTTGAAACCGGCTTGTTTAGCAAGATCTATAGGGCGACCCCCTCCAATCCCTACAAGAAAATCAATTTCATCTGAAAAAGATTCCACCCTCTCTAATTCTTCTATATTTGCACCTGAAATTTCAACTTTCTGCATTGGATGTCCTCCTGCCTCTAAATACTCTATAACTTGTTTTCCTGCAATCTCAAGTGTATTTTTATCACAGACAATCAAACCTCTTTCAGGTATATCTAATTCAGCAACTATTGCAGGAATTTGCTCTATAACGCCAGGTCCTGTAACTACCATTCTTGGCAATATCATTGAACGAGGTGGTCTGGAGCGCATACCTGACTAGCGAAAAGGGGGTTAAGAGGCATTTGTTGAACATAAGCGCTTAATACTCTGCTTTTTAGGCAACGATTATGCCATTAAAAGACGGCGATATTGTAACGTTGGACTATGAAGGTCGTACAGACGGAATATTATTTGATACGACTCTCGAGAAAGTAGCAAAAAAAGAAGATGCACTAGTTGAAAATCGAAAATATACGCCAATTACTGTCGTAGTAGGTGAAGGACGATTAGTACCTGGGTTTGAAAATGATTTGAAAAAAGCTAAAGTTGGAAAAGTTACTGAAATAAAAATAGCTCCAGAAGATGCCTATGGTCCTAGAGATACCAAATTAATTGAGACCATGTCTGTTTCTAAATTTAGGCGAACTTGCCCTGACGCAAAAGGGTATGTTGGCGAGGAACTTAACATTGAAGGAAGACCTGCCATTCTAGCTAACGTTTATGGATCTAGAGTTCGTGTCGATTTCAATCCTGGACTTGCTGGAAAAGAACTAGTTTTCAAATATACTGTAAAATCTGTACTCAAAAAACCTGTAGATGTAATCAAAGCCCTCTTTACTATGGAATACCCTGCGGATGATGATTTTGAAGTAACTGTGGAAAAAGGTGTAGCGCGTATTAAATTGCCTGAAAGAACAAAATTTGATGTTAATTGGTTCCAAGCAAAATACCGCGTTGTTGCTGCAATTAGAAAAAATAGTGATGTAACTGATATAGAATTTCTCGAGCATTATGAAGGAACAAAACCTGAGAAAAAAGACAAAAACGACAAAAAAGCAAAACCTAAGAAAAAAGGTAAAGCTAAACCCAAAAAAAGTAAATAGAAAAAGAGACGTCTGAAGTATAGTATATAATATACAAAAAATAGCACGTCTTTTATATACACTTTCCTCACTGTTATGTTACGTTTTGAAAGGTGAGACTCATGAAACGAAAAACAGACAACGGTCTAAAAGATGGAAACGGACTTACTAATGGTAACGGATTAACCAACGGTAACGGACTTACTAACGGCAATGGTCTCACAAATGGTAACGGACTTACTAACGGCAATGGTCTCACAAATGGTAACGGACTTACTAATGGTAATGGATTAACAA
>CAZYZI010000042.1:0-10078 GCA_964651915.1 uncultured archaeon
GAATTAGCATTTCCAACAAATTTAGCAGTCAATAATGTTGGAGCACACTGGACTCCTTCAAGTAAAAGTAAAGATGTTTTTGCAAAAGGTGATGTTGTAAAATTAGATGTTGGAGTACATATTGATGGATATATTGGAGATAATGCATTAACTGTAGAAATTGAAACTAATAATTATGAAAAAATGATTGAAGCATCAAGGGAAGCTCTCAATGCTGCAATTAATGTAGCCATAGCTGGTGTAAATGTGGGAGTAATTGGTCATGCAGTACAAGACAAAATAGAACAATATGGCTACCGTCCTATAGCTAATTTGACTGGGCATCGAATAAAAAGATATAATTTGCACAGTGGGATTTCGATACCTAGTGTGAGAGAAAGAGGTGGACCTTCACTTACTAATGGAGATATCATAGCTATCGAACCTTTTGTTACAGATGGTGCAGGCAGAGTTGGAGGAAAACGAAATTCGAACATATATCATCTAAGGCAAATAAGGAAAATTAGAGATGAAAAAGCTACAGAACTTATGATTAAAATTCGGGATAGATACAAAGGATTACCTTTTGCTGAAAGATGGTTACATGAAATACAAGAAGATGCTACTAAAAATTTACAAAAACTTATGAGGGCTGGAATAGTATCATACTACCCCGTTCTGGATGAGCTGGGGAAAGGTATTGTCTCACAATCTGAACACACTTTGCTTATTACAAATAATGGTAATGAGGTTTTGACTGCATGAAAGATTCAGATGCAATGAATAGGTTAGAAGAGATATTCAAATCTCCTATGCTTCAAATTAATCTATTAGCTGCAATTACTGGGGCCTGTGCTGCATTAATGACTTGGGTTTTCATAAACATGAGTAAGGGTATTCAAAGCATATTTTATGGTGATAGCTTTATTGAAAATTCACTAAAAGGTTCTGATAGAGAATGGATGATTATTTTCATACCTGCTTTAGGTGGTTTAATTGCGGGATTAATTATAGAATATTGGTCTAAAGATGCAAAAGGTGCTGGAGTCCCCATGGTTATGGAGGCTGTGGCTGTAAAAAAAGCAAGATTAAGTGCTAAAAAAGCTATAGCAAAATGTTTTGCATCTGCGACCTGTATTGGCACTGGTATGTCATTAGGTCGTGTTGGCCCTATGATTGTTATCTCATCAACAATTGGGTCCGAAATTGGCCAACGGGCTGGTAAAACTGTAGAAGATACGAGAACAATGGTGGGTTGTGGTGCTGCAAGTGCTATCACTGCAGCATTTAACGCACCCTTAGGAGGTGTATTATTTGCCATAGAATTAATACTTGCTGAATTGAAAACCAGATCATTCATTCCTATTGTGGTAGCTGCAGTAATTGCAACAACTGTTGGTAGAAGTCTTACTGGAGATGTAGCTGCTTTTGATAGTATTCCTCATTATACGCTTAATTCTCCTGTTGAATACCCCTTCTATATTGTATTAGGTATAATCATTGGTTTTGCCGCTGCTATATTCATAAAGTTAATGAACTTTGTAGAGATTAATATTGAAAAATTTGATTACATACCTGTCCCATTAAGAACTGCATTAGGTGGTCTTTGCGTTGGATTAATTGCCTTATCATTTCCACATGTCTTAGGTAATGGTTTTGATGTTACTTCTGATTTAATATCTTTGGATACTGATGAAAGTAATGATTTAATTATAGGCCAAAGCTTTCCAGGAGACACTGATGTTGCATCAGGTATAGGAAGTTTGCTAATTTTTATTTTGTCAATTATGGCATTGAAAATAATTGCTACCTCTGTATCAATTGGTAGCGGAGGTTCTGGAGGGATTTTTACACCGAGTTTATTCATTGGTGCGGCAATAGGCGCAGGCCTTGGCTTAGTTCTATATTCATATGATATCGTAGGGCACCCTGGTGCATTCGCACTAGTTGGTATGGCTGCTTTTGTAGCTTCAACAACTCGTGCAACTTTAACTGCTATTGTGCTTCTATTTGAAATGACTGCAACTTATGAAATTATACTTCCATTAATGTTGTCTTGTGTAGTTGCAGATGCAGTTTGTTACGTTTTATCTGAACATTCATTTTACACTTCGAAATTAGCTAAAAGAGGAATTAGTATTGACTTGGGGGCTGGTCAGGATCTTATGAGAATGATAAGTGTTGAAGAAGCTATGTCAAAAGATGTTATGACTATTAAACCTGAATCACCACTAGAACTTGCTTTACAAATTATAGAAGATACGGGGCATATGGCTTTACCAGTTATTGATGACAATGAAGAACTTTATGGCATTATTACCTGGTCTGACCTTCATGATGCTGCAGAAAAACATGAGCGCCACCTAACTGTCGCCGATTATTGTACGACTGATTTAATTACAATTACACCAGAAGACACCCTAACTACTGCCCTAGATTCCTTAGGATACAAGGAAATTAGTCATCTTCCTGTCGTGAATAAAAGTAACACTAAAAAAATAATAGGAATTATTACGAAAGGGGACTTGATAAAGGCATATAACAAACGAAGATTCATTCAAAAGAAAATGAGTTGGCAGGAATAAAAAAGGCTGAACAAGCTTTTAATTGATTAGTATAAATACATGTAAATGTCATCTGATGATAAGACGGCTGAAATAGCACTTGAAGGGGCTCGTTCGAACAAAAGAGCAAAGAGTTCCCCGACTCTTTTCAGCCTCTTTGAAAAGATGTTTGACATACTCAAAAAATATTGGTGAAACTATGGCATGGTTCGGTGGAAAGAAGAAGCCAAAAAGAAAACCTCCGGTTTTAGAACCTGTAGGTGCTCCTGCTGTTCAAGCAGCCCCAGCTGCGGTTCAGGCTGCGCCAGTTGCTCAGCCAGTACAACCTAATCAAGGAATACCAGCTGTTCAAGCAGCACCGGCTGTACAACAACCTGTTGTAGAAGTTGCACAAGCTGGCGTTGTTGCTGACACAAATGTCGTCGTCTCTACAGAACCTGTAGCGACACAAAACCCTGCCTCAACAGGATGGGCTAAAAAAAGCGAAAAACCTTTACTAGATATTCATAAAAGATTAGATCACATGATGGATTCAAAAGGGAAAAGTCTAGAAGATAGATACAGTGACCGTTTTGGAGATAAACTACCTGAATCTGTAGCTACAGACCCTGCTCGTAAAGATTATAACGAAAAGAAAGAAAATAAACGGGAAATTGTATTCAAACCTCGTTCTAAACTCAAACTAAAACCTAAAAAGAAAATTACAACTAAAACTGAAGAAAAAAAGGAAGAAAAAGTTGAAGTTAGTGACAAAAAAACCGGTTTAAGCGGAAAAATAGGAGGAGGATTGAAAGCAAGTGGCACTAAAACAAAATCTGCTTTGGGTAACGCAGGATCTGCAGTAGGTCGAGGTGCTGGAGCCATTACTTCCGGAATTGGAAAAGGTGCTGGAGCTGTAAGTTCCGGAATTGGAAGAGGAGCTGGTGCTGTAAAATCAGGAATAGGAAAAGGCGCATCAAAAGTTATGGGGCTTTTCGGAAGAGGTAAAACAGAAGAAAAAGATTACAGTTCAATGAAAGTTGCTGAATTAAAAAAGGAATTAAAAGAAAAAGGTCTTTCAACTTCTGGGAAAAAAGCTGATTTAATTAAAAGATTAGCAAAATAATTATCTGTGAGTAATTATACTTACAATATCTTGATCTTTCACTTTATGATTTAGACCAACTGTTTGTCCTGGAAATTTTGCAGATGGACCCCATACTTGTGAATATCTAAATTTACGAATAAAATCCCGATGCAACCGTTGGCAAATTTCAGCAATACTAGTACCCTTTCTTACAACCATTGGCTCTTCTAAATCTGCTTTTTCCCCTTGAGGTTTCATAAAAATAGATATGAATTCTAATGAATTATATATCTGTTTTTTTAATTTTTCCACGCCTTTGCCTGTTGGTGCAGACACTTCTATTATTTTCTTATTCGTACATTTCTCTTTAACTTCTTTTAATTTAGCTTTAGTAATCATGTCAACTTTAGTTATTACATCGAAAGATGAAGAATATACTCTAGTATTTGCTAGAATGTCGACCAAATCATCTAATGTTATCTTTTCTCTTAAAACAACTTGGGCATTTACTATGCCATATTCTCGAACAACTGATTTGATTGCATCCGCTTCAATTTCTTGAGCTACTGTTGAAATTACCTCAATTCCTCCAATACCTGTTTTAGATACACTACCATTGGGTGGACGACTGTTAAGACGAAGACCTGAATCAAATAGCTCTTTTAGAATAATGTGAGGGGCTGGCTCAACTGCATCAATAACATGTACAATTAAATCTGCAGAACGTATAACTGAAAGAACTTCTTTGCCCCGACCTGCTCCGCGTGCGGCACCCTCAATCAAACCAGGTAAATCTAATATCTGAATATTTGCATCTCTATATTTTAAAACACCCGGAACCACATCTAATGTTGTAAAGGCATACGAACCAGTTTCACTATCTGCATCAGTTAATGCATTAAGTAATGTAGATTTACCGACACTTGGTAAACCAACTAAAGCAACAGTAGCATCACCTGCCTTTCTTACACCGTAACCACTACCCTTTGGACCTGAAGAACTGATTACTACTTCTTCTCTCAATTGGGCTAATTTAGCTTTAAGCTTGCCGATATGATGTTGCGTTGCCTTGTTGTATTTGGTATTGGCAATTTCTTCCTCAATTTCGGCTATCTTATCAGTAAGAGACACATTTGTTCAGGATTAGGGGGGGATTAAACGTATTGAGGCGACATCAACTATAAAATTATACGACTAATTACGGAATTATGGGATATCCATTAGATAACTCCAAAAGAATGGAAGAAGCAAAAAATTATATTATTAATATTTTGAAAATGGAAGGATACAAATTAAATTCTGGAGATTTATTTGTAGCCTTCAAAGAAGCCGGAGGGAAAATGGAGGATTTTAAAAGTGCATTAGAAGAACTTACGCAGGAAAATAAAATTCAATCTGATAATGATGGAAATATAATGACTGTTGAGGATTATCAGAGAGAACAATCTCAGCAATCTGATGAAGAGAATATAGAAGATACCGGTAAAGAGATAAAAGAAGAAATAACTGAAGGGGAAAATGAAAATGAACTACAGTCTATAATCAAACTAAAAGAAGAAACTGATTCTTGGCTCATAGAAAAATTAAAAAATAATGGAACCGATGATGAATTGAAAGCTGAAGTTGTAGAATTAAAAGAACGTGTTTTAAAATTAGAAAAAATTATCAAAAATTTGACAAGAGCTTTTGACGATGGTAGTTAAAGAAAATAGAGGAAGGAAAAGGTACATCCTTTTTTCTCATCCAGGTAACACTTCAAAAGCAATTATTGAAAAATTTATTAAAGATGAAATACGAATATTAGGTGGTAAAATAAGAAGCAAATTGATTAAATTTGATTCCAAAAAAGGTGTCATTAGAGTAGATCACAATTTGTTAACTAAAGCTCGAAAAATTATGAATGAAAATAAATCATTTGGAATCAAAACCATTCGAACTAGTGGAACATTAAAGACTCTTGAAAAATATTAGAGGAACCATTATTATGGGACTAACATTGATTGAATAATGGACAATCAAACTCCACCACCTGACAACTCTGAAGGTTGGGAAGAAACTCAATATGAATCATTAGATTGGGGAGGAGAAGATGAAGGTGAAAATAGATTAATTGAACTATATCCATCAACCAATAAACCTGCGCAGGCAGCACTAGCATTACTTATTGCTGGATTTGTACTACTAGGAACTGCGATGACGCTAAATGGTACTCTAAATGATGATGAAAAAGTACAAGGATCATTAGCACTAGGAGACGAATGGATGGGTGAATTTTTTTCCTCGGAGACAGGGGGTGACGAAATAGATGAAGAGTTAGTACGGCAAACTCTCAGGAATGCTGTATTCTTCGAACTCGGATGTGCTGTATTAGCTTTTTGGGGCAGTGTAGAACTTTGGAGAAAACAAAACTATAATTTGGTTCTTATCGGTTGTACTGCCGCTATACTTGGTTTAGGAAGTTTCCTGCTGTCAACTTTATTTGGAGCTATTGCACTTTATCTAACGTTTCAATGTAAACCTGAATTTGGTATCGATGTAGAAGACGAGAGCTGGTGAGGTTGCTAACTGAACTTCTAGATTATCTAAAAATAAAAGATCTTTATCCTCCTCAAAAAGAAGCTATTTCTACTGTCAATAAAGGTGAATCTGTCTTAATGTCAGTACCCACGGCTGCTGGAAAAACCTTAGTAGCTTATGCTGCATTAATGAAGGCTGTTAAAGAAAAAAAGAAAGGCATCTATCTTGTCCCTCTAAGAGCATTAGCATGGGAAAAAGTAACGGAATTAAGAGACATCTGTAAAAATATATTGAATGGAGCTAAAATTGGAGTTTCTGTAGGGGATTTTGATAAGGCAAAAGGATTATCCAAATATGATATTATTGTCTCTACTTCAGAGAGAGCTGATTCACTAATTAGACATAATCCATCTTGGTTGTCTGAAGTTGGGTGTTTAGTCTCAGATGAAATACATTTACTCAATGATTCTGGAAGAGGTCCAACTCTTGAAGTGACTCTATCTAAATTTAGAGAAATAAATCCTTCAATACAGATAATTGGCTTATCTGCAACTGTTTCAAATTCAACCGAAATTGCTAATTGGTTAGATGCAACGTTAGTTGAGAGTGACTTCAGACCAGTACCCCTCAAAAGAGGAATAGCTATTGAAAGAAAAATTGAATGGGAAAATGATGATGATTATGACATTCCAATGGAAGGTGTCGAAGGGATTGCTGTTGATAACTTACCAGAACAATGCCTAGTTTTTGTAGGAACTCGAAGATCTGCAGAAGCCCAAGCTCGGAAATTAAGTGGATTTATCAGCAAGAAATTAGAATCCGGTGAAAAAGAAAAATTAAATGAATTTGCTGATAGAATTAAACAAAGTGCAGATGAAATTACATCCGTTGATTCAACCCTTGCAAAACTTATCTCAAATGGCGTAGCATACCATCATGCAGGATTAACAAATCGCCATAGACAATTAATTGAAACTGCATTCAAGGAAAAATGCTTGAAAGCGCTATGTGCAACACCTACATTGGCTGCAGGTGTTAACTTACCTGCTAAGAGAGTAATTATACGTGATTTAAGCCGATGGGATTCGTCGTTCCAAGCTAATCAACCATTACCGGTTCTAGAAGTACAGCAGATGCTAGGTAGAGCTGGAAGACCTGGATTTGATGTAGATGGTGAAGGTATTTTAATTGCTAAAAACAGAGAACAAAAAGATTTCTTCATTGAAAATTATTTTGAAGGCGAAACTGAACCTGTTCTGTCAAGATTAGGTAGTGAACCTGCCTTGAGAACTCATTTACTTTCATTAATTACATCTGGAACAATAAGAACTAAAAAAGGGTTGCACAAATTCTTAGAAAAAACTCTATTTGGAGCCCAAGGGGAACTTTGGAGAACACAACATAGACTGAACAAAGTTTTAGATTTTTTAGACACTGAAAACCTAATTGAGATAGAAGGGAAAAAAGATGGTGATTTTATTGCTGCAAATGAAGCCTTAGATGAAAAATTGAAACCTACAGCCTTTGGAAGAAAAGTATCTCAACTCTATATTGATCCATTATCTGGCGTCATAATCAAAAATGCTTTAGAATCTGATGTTGAAGCGAACCCTTTAGGTTTACTTCACACTATAGCAAGAACTCCCGATATTTATTCACTTTATGTTAGAAAGAATGAGATGGAAACTTATCTTACTCATCTTATGCAAATGGAAGGCGATCTAATGTTACCTCCACCTGTAGAACACATGGAATTAGAATTTTATTTGTGGGATTTGAAAACTGCTTTATTACTAATGGATTGGATTGAAGAAACTCCTGAGGAACATCTATTGAAAAGATATTCTACCACTCCTGGAGACATAAGGGCAAAAGTTGAAACTGCAGAATGGATTTTGTATGCTATGGGAGAATTATCAGAATTAATTTCACCTAAAAATACTAAAATGATTACGGAATTACAAATTAGAGTTAATAATGGGGTGCGAAAAGAACTTCTCCCTCTACTTGAAATTGATTCGGTAGGAAGAGTGAGAGCCCGGTCACTTTTCAATGCTGGATTCACAAGCCAGAGTTCAATAAGGGATGCAAAACCATCTGATTTGAATAATATTCCTGGAATTGGAACTACATTAGCCGAAAAACTAACTGGTAAGAAGGGACCTGAACAAATGCGTTTTGAGTTAGGCTAATTAATAGCGCTCCTATGGTCATAAAATGGTAAGATTTGTAAAAGACCAGCCAGACGCCTACATTTACAGCAGTTTTGGTTCTCGGATTTTTGTTGGAGGACTTCTAATGGCTATCCTCTATTTTACCGTAGGGATTGTTGCTTATTTGTATGCTGATGAGGTGATGTCCCTATACACTACGTTTGCTGATATTCCTGATTTACCGTTCATAGGAGACTTACTGAAAGCGATTGTTTTCATATCTGTTTTATTTTTACCACTAGTGAGTATTACTGTGCTAATCTCAAGATTTATTCTGAGAAGAACTTACAAAAAATTAGAACAACTGAAAGTAGATAGCAAAAATTCTCAACTATTACTTACCCTTGCTCGGTTTTTGTTCATAGGGTGTGGAGTAGTAACTTTTGTTCCATTAGTCATGGTAGCTGAGAGTTTTATGACAGGAGGGTTATCTGGATCTATAATTGGATATTATCAAACTACATACATGAGCTTATATTTTACACTATTAGGCCTTTCTTTATTTTTAGTGCTAATTTCTCCAGTAATACAATTATATGGAAGGACAAAAAGTCGTTCTTTACTTTTTGCTGGTTTTCTATCATTTGTAGCATGTTCTACTATTATTTATATGGCAAATGGACAATGGGATGTCTCAATTATGGATCTTACTCAAAGAGAATTTAAATCTTCATTTGGATCAGTAATGATTATGTGTGGAATCTGTATTTTTGTTTCATTTTGGATAGTATCGAGAAATGCAAAATCTATTCTTCGTTATCAAAAATTACATTTTACTATGAGATTAGGTGAGTAATGGAGTCTTGGGCTGAAAAATATAGACCAAAGAACCTTTCAGAAATTATTGGCAATACAAGAACAATAAACGAACTGCAGAAATGGGCTAGTTCTTGGGGTGAGAAAATGACCAAAAAAGGAGTTATCCTCTCGGGTCCTCCAGGATGTGGAAAAACTTCAGCTGCAATCGCTTTAGCTAATGATATGGGCTGGGAGATAATCGAATTAAATGCATCTGATGCTAGATCTGGAAATGTGATAGAAGGAACTGCACTAAGAGCGGGATTGTTCCAAACATTTGGTGAAAAGGGGATTTCGGATAAGAATCTTATCTTATTAGATGAAGCGGATAATTTGTATGAAAGAGCCCAACAATCGAAAAATAAAACTAAGAATTATAGTGATAGAGGTGGTAAGAAAGCAATTACAAAAACTCTTGAACAAACTAAGCAGCCTGTAATAATAACTGTGAATGATCTTTATAATTTAACAAAAGGTACTGGTGCAAAAATCAAAAAATTAGCTTTAAATCTTAAATTTCAAAAACCATCTGCAGTCTCTGTAGCTATGGTTCTCAACAAAGTTTGTGAGAATGAAGATTTAGTAATTGAACAAGAAACAATAACGAAAATGGCTGAAAATGCTAAGGGAGACTTACGAGGTGCAATCAATGATTTACAATCTTTATCTGAAGGAAATAAGAAAATTGTTGAGGATGATTTGGAAAAATTAGGTTCGCGTGATAGAGAAACTGAAATGTTTGATACCTTAAATGTTATTTTCAATAGCGATAATTATGATGAACCAAGAACTGCAATTTTTGATTTGAATGAACAACCACGGGATGTATCTACTTGGGTAAGTGATAATATTCCAATTATGTATAAACATCCTAATGATATTGAGAGAGCATATGAACGCGTCTCATATGCAGACTTACTATTAGCAAGAGTTTCTAGGAC
>CAZYZI010000043.1:0-9973 GCA_964651915.1 uncultured archaeon
TTTATCAGATTTGACAGTTCTGTACCCTTTTCAGGTTTTTCCTGAAATTGTAGTATTTCTCCATTCTTTAGTTCCACTACGCCAAATCGGCTTGGGTCATCCACTTCCCATAGTGCGAGTGTACCTTTTGCTTTTGTATTGACGTGTTGCTCTAGCATTTCATTAAGATTAATTGAAGTTACCACGTCACCATTGAATACAGCAGTAGTTCCAGTAATGTGTTCAATACAGTTTCTCATTGCACCTCCAGTTCCCAGAGGCGCTTCTTCAGGTACAATGATTATTTTTTTTCCGATGTTTCTTTCTGCAAAATATTCTTGCATTTCTTCTAAACCATAGTTTACTGCTAAAATTGCTGTATCAAATGCTTCAGGTAGATTTTTCACCATCCGTTCTACCATAGGTACGTTTGCTAATGGAAGCAATGGTTTTGGAACAGTTTGTGTCAATGGTCTAAGCCTAGTTCCGAGACCACCTACTAGAATTATTGCTTCCATAATTAATGTATTGGAGACTTAGATAAATATTAGATTGGTATGAAATTTAGGACAATCAAAGTGTCTATTATCAGGCCAAATACAAACATAGCACCTGCAATTTTCACGAAATGGAAGGCCCAAGCGACATACCATAGAGGCCAAACTGGAAAAATATCCTCCATTTCATGTTCAACAACCTTTTCTTTTAGGTGGCCTGGCAAAACTTCAAACGCAATATCAAATGCTTCTTTTTGAGTGTCTGGGATTGGATCATTGAGTTTTTGAATTACATATACAGCCCTAGGTACGGCAAATATCACAATTGCCATTGCATAATGCCCCTCAATGACACTCAGAAAACTAAAAAGGAAGAAGCAAATTATTGCAAATTGACATACCCTTGCAGCCCATTTCATTCCAACTATAACAGGTAGAGTGTGTACAGGTTTGGCTTTATCGGCCTCATATTTGTCCATATGTTTCCCCATTACAACAGTCATAGAAGTTAGTCCAAAAGGTATTGAAACTAGGAATGCGTTATTCAGACCTGCAGAACCAAATGCTTCACCAGTAAGAGCCATGAAGGTTCCTCCAACCATTAATGGTCCAAAAACTATTCCAATTGCAATTTCACCCAAGCCAAGATTCTTTAGTCTTATTGGTTTAGCAACATAGAATATGGAAATTGTCAATCCAGCGAAGACAAAATACAAGATTTCCAAACCAACTTTCTGATAAAAATAAATTGCAATAATCAAGTCTACTAAATTACATAAGAAAATAGCTAGAATCAATCCTTTTGTAGATATTAAATTATCAATTAGAGCATGTGGTCCGTATTCAGTTCTTGGATAACCTTTTGTATCTACGCCATGCAATGTGTCAAAAAAATCATTCATCATATTGTTTGCAGCATGAGCCAATATTAGGCCGATGATAACTATCGCACCATCGTAATAAATTTGTGTTCTATCTTCTGTCATAAATTGTAATGCTAATAGTATTCCTACTATGCCTGCGTAAATGTTCATTTCAAATACATAGGATCTAGTAATAAGCATCCATTTACTGACAATATCTAAGTGTGCATCCGGAAGAGGATTAGCTGTTCTGTGTATAGACTGCCATCTCATCCATAGGCTATAATCTTTCATGTATTCAAATATCTAAAAGGTGGTGTATTAAAGTTATACATGCCGAACTCAGGAGACTTTCTTTCCCTAAGCTAATTTTTGGCAACCCACACAAATTTTCCATTTCTTCTTCGGTTGGATCCTTGTCATCTCCAAGTATGAAGGTTTTTGCTTCTTCTATTTCATCTCCACCATTTTCACTTAGTAGTACAGGATTTGGTAGTTTCTTCAAAACTCCACTTAGACCTATTCTTTCCATAGTTATTCCAGGACTTGTTTCCATAGGTCCATTTTCTCTTTTGAATTTTATCAATCCATTTCTGATAAGAGCTGCAGTTGATCTCTCATCAGGATTCAAGTATCGAATTTTCTCTCCACTAAGATGTACAGTTATTGGTGGATTTGGAGGTCCAGTTAGAAGTAACCAGACATCCGTATCACGCCTTATTCCATGTGATTTCCAAAGAGCTGCTGTAACACATCTAACCAGAACATCTAGTCTTCCTGCCCCACCACATAAATCATCTAATTTCCAATCAGCAGCCGTGTGTGCGCGGTGCCCAATTATTACAAAATTTCTTTTGACCAAGGATAGGGTCTACGTTAGCCAGATTAAATTGATGTTGTTGTTAGTAATAATTCAGATTACTTTTTAGCTTTTTTAGAGGGGTTTTTCTTTTTTCTAGGTTTATTAGGAACCATTTCAGCATCTTGTATCTCATCATCAAAATCCCATTCTTCTACTTTACCAAAATCTTCGTTATTTATTTGTCTTAAGCTAAGTGTAGCCATTATTCCAGCACCAATTGTAAAAGCGCCAATACCAAGCCATAGAGAAGGATTCTCTGTAATTCCTAAATAAACTCCTGAAACAGCCATTCCTGCTAAACCAATACCCATAATTGCTTCACCTGCAATTAATCCTGATGCAAATAAGATACCAGGCCCATGCAATTTTTCTTTTTCTTGTTCTAATTTCCCAATAGAATCTTTTTTGAAAAGTTCAGGTCTTGATTTTTTCAATGGCGTGTCAAAACGTTTATCAATGTACATTTTAATCATACCTCCAATAAAAATAGGAACAGTCATTTTCAAACTTAGATACATACCTACTGCGACAGCCATTATGGATATATTCAGTCCACCTTTTTCGTTAATCCATACTTGGGTTGCAGCAATTAGTAGACTTCCGGTGAATAAGAAAGCAGCAATTGCATCCTCTACAAATCCTCCTATTAGGAAGAGGACATAAGCAAAAATTAAGATGTTAACGTATTGTTCAGGATGTCTAAGCGCAATAAGACAAAATGCAATTCCAGCCCCCATGAAAACCATAGACCAGTCCATTCCTCCTCCTAGAATTCCATTAGTAATGCTCGCCATCAAAAATGCTTGAGGAGCTTCCAAATCACCGTTAATAATTTGATCAGATAGCAAATTCAAAACAAGCGGTATTGCAACAGCACCTGCGGCAACACCAACAACTTGTCCAATTTGCTGTCTCCAAGGTGTAGCACCTAGAATATAACCGGTTTTTAAATCTTGTAAATTGTCTCCAGATATTGCTCCAGCACATGCAACGAAAGCAGCTACTCCAATGACTGCAACTTGCAATTCTGCGGTATTTTCACCACCATAAACTAAGCTATTAACTAAGGCGAATGTAGTCGCAGTTAAAATTACTACAATAATTGTAACGCCTGAAAGTGGGTTATTACTACTGCCAACAATCCCAGCCATGTAACCAGCGACTGCTGCAAATAAGAATCCTGCAGTAAATATGATTAGTAAAGAAAGAATAGCTGGAAGTAATAGTCCCGAAACAATCCACACCATAAAAAACATAGGAATTGCCATTGCAGCACTAGTTATTGCTATAGAGCGAGCTGGTAAATCTTCATCAGTTCGTATGGTTTTAACATCTGAAACATTTGATTTTGTAGCATCAATCATTTCAGTAATGCCTTTCATCAAAGCTTTCCTCATTACAACTAAAGTATAGAGTCCACCAACTAACATAGTGCCAACTCCAACCATTCTTCTTCTGCCGTTTATGTGATTGGCATAATCTCCATAGTTGATTATTTCACCATTCATTGCAGCATTACTAAATTGTTCGAGAAATACATCAGTAGGGTTCAAAAGAGTGCTAGCAATAGGCATTATCACTATTGCACCTAATAAACCTCCAAAAAATACGAAACTTGCGATAGCAGGTCCTACGATATACCCCACTCCAAGCAAAGCAGGTGAGAATTCAGCACCTAAGTAGAAAGTTGTTTTAGATTTAGCATAGGCTGCAGATTCATTTAATTTCCCTCCCAATGTATAAAATCCTTGCCATCCATGTTCCCAAAGACCAATACTTACTTGTTTGACAGTATTGTCTACAGTTACCATTAGAGAGGAGGATATTTTGTAGATAGCTCCAAAAGCAATACCTGCAAAAATAGGCATAACTTGTGATCCTCCTTTTTCACCAGCTACAAGTACTTCTGCGCAAGCCACACCTTCAGGATAAGGTAGTTTTTCTTTTACAATAAATATCCTTCTTAAACTTATTGAAAATAAAACACCAATTGTTCCACCAACTAATGCAATAATAAGAGTTTTAAAGTATGGAAATTCTGCCCATCCTACTTCTCCATTACTGGTTTGATTCATCACTAAAAGAGCAGGGAGAGTAAAAATTACGCCCGCAGCTAGAGATTCTCCAGATGATACAGCAGTTTGAACCCAGTTATTTTCTAAAATATTAGTTCCCTTAGAAATATTGGCTCTTTCTAAACTTCTTAGAACAGCCATAGATATTACAGCAGCAGGAATAGAAGCACTTACAGTCATTCCAACATATAGTCCAAGATAGACATTTGCTGCAGTCAGTAGAAATCCTAGGATGATTGCTAAAATAATTCCTTGCATTGTTATTTCAGGAAGAATTTTATTGGCTGAAACGTATGGTTTATGCGTTTCATTTGAAGACATAATATTCCCCTATGTTCCCAAGTAACATTAATGCTTATGCCCCTCCGTAGTTTTTAAGCTACTACTCTCTGCCATTCTGTGAGTGAAGGCATATCACTAAGTTTCTTCCACGATTCCGGTTTCACCAGACAGACATGCGCTAAATGCAAATGTTTCTTCTGGTCTACTATTGAGCGTGAGCTTTGCGGTGATGCCCCTTGTGTTGAATATTCTTTCATTGGCAAACCTCTTTTATCAAAGCCAATGAATCTTGATGAGGCTCGTGAATCTTTTTTAAGTTTTTTTGATAAACATAATCACACACGAGTCGAAAGGGCACCAGTTGTTGCACGTTGGCGTAATGATATTTATTTGTCAATAGCATCAATAGCCGTATTTCAGCCACATGTAACAAGTGGTTCTTCTAAACCTCCAGCAAATCCATTGGCAATATCACAACCTTGTATCCGTTTGAATGATTTAGAGTCAGTTGGTAGAAGTGGTAGGCATTTGACGACATTCGAGATGATGGCACATCACGCTTTTAATGATGAGAAGGAGAAAATATATTGGCAGAATCGTACCGTAGAACTTTGCCATGAATTTTACACAGGTTTAGGATTAACTGGTTCAAAAATAACATACAAAGAAAACCCATGGGTAGGAGGAGGTAATGGTGGAGAAGCTTTAGAGGTATTAGCAGGTGGCCTTGAATTAGCAACTTTGGTTTTTATGGATTTAGAAGAAGATCTTGAGGGAGATATTAAACTTAAAGGAATACAATTCAAACGAATGCCTAGATCTATCGTTGACACGGGTTATGGCTTAGAGAGATTAGTTTGGGCTTCGCAAGGTACGCCTACTATTTACGAAGCAGTTTTTCCTGAGGCAGTTTCCTTTTTGACTAAAAAATCTAATTTGGAAAACAAATTAAAAAGTTCAGGTTCTCTTATTTCTGAAAATGCAAAATTGTGTGGAGTTTTATCAGTAGATTATGGTTCAGATTTGACTGAATTGAGACAAAAAGTTCTTGATAGATTAAATTCATCAGGTCATGACTTATCATTGTCTGAGTTTATTTCTACAATTGAACCGTTAGAAAAATTATTTGCTATAGTTGATCATTCTAGGGCTTTAGCTTTTATGTTTGGAGATGGAATTGTTCCTAGTAATGTCAAGGCTGGTTATTTGGCAAGAATGGTTTTGAGGCGTACCGTTCTTTTGTTAAAAGACATAGGAGTACCTGATTTACTACCGGAAATGGTGGAACACCACATCAATCATTTTTCTAAAACTTATCCTGAATTGAATTCTAACAAATCACACATATTAGATATGGTTAATTTAGAAATTGACCGTTTCACACAAACATTAGAAAGAGGCCGTCGAACAGTAAAGAGAGCTATTGAATCTGGCGGTATTAATCAAGATAAATTATTAGAATTATATGATTCTCAAGGTTTACCACCTTCAGTAGTTAGTGATTTTGCAACTGAGCAAGGACATTCTATAGAAGTCCCTGATGGTTTTCTAGCGATGGTTGCCGATAGGCATCAGGGTGAAACTAAGGTTCAAAAGAAAGAAATAGTTATTGATGTTAAAGCAACAAAATTAGATTTTTATGAAGATATGGAAAAACGAATATTTAATTCAAAGGTAATCTTCTCTGATAAAAACCAAATAGCACTGGAAAATACATTATTTTATCCTGAAGGTGGAGGTCAATTAGGAGATAAGGGAATTATAGAATGGAATAACCAATCAAGTGAGGTTGTAGATGTACAAAAGGTTGGTGATGTGGTTATTCATCATATCAAGGGTGAGTTACCGTCAGTGGGTGAGCAAATTTCAGGAAAAGTGGACAATAATCATCGTTCGAGTTTAAGTCGACACCATACGGCGACGCATTTGATTGGTGCGGCAGCTAGAGAAGTTTTAGGTTCCCATGTTTGGCAAGCTGGAGCTTCCAAATCAACAGATAAAGCTAGGTTAGATATTACTCATCATCGGAGATTAACTCGTGATGTTATAGAAGGTATTGAATCTAAAGTTAATAATCTAATTTTAGAAGATTATCCTATTACTACGAAATTCCATAGTAGAGAAGATGCTGATAGAAAATATGGCAATACTTTGTATCAGGGTGGTGCACCAAAATACAAGGATGTTAGAGTGGTAAAAATACCTGGTGTAGATGCCCAAGCTTGTGCTGGTACTCATGTCTCAAAAACCTCTAAAATAGAGGCCGTCAAGGTTTTGAGGACAGAGCGGATACAGGATGGTGTGGAACGTATAGAATTCTCAGCAGGGCCGGACGCGATTAAGGCATCCCAGAAGGAAAGAGCCTTATTAGAAAAGACAGCTGAAGAGTTGGGAGTTCCTATAGATCAAGCACCTTCAGCAGCTCAAAAATTTGTAAAAGAGTGGAAAGATTTAAGGTCAAAAGTTTCTTCTTTAGAAAAAGAATTAGCAACTTTCAAATCCTCAAATCTGAAATCTGAGAAAATAGGTAAAATCAATTTTTATTTGAATAATATGGGGGAAGTAGATTTTGGTGAAATACAGAAATTAGTACGTGAAATAACATCTGAAAAAAATAATTTAGCAGCGATTAGTTGTTCCAAGGATGGTAAGGGAACTGTTATTCTTGCCGGTTCACCATCATTGGATATTAATTGTGGTTTTATTTTGAAGGAGTCCCTCTCTTCAGTGGGTGGCAGTGGTGGCGGAAAGGAAGATTATGCGCAAGGAGCTTGCCCAGAGTCTGAATTAGGTAATGCATTGTCAAGAATCAAAGAATTAATTTCTTAATTATCTAGTTTCTACCATTATGCAGGAATTTATTAGATATTTGATTCCCTCACTATTTTTCAGCCATTCTTCTAATTCATTACTTTCAGATCCAGGTTGAAACCATAGATATTTGATTCCTAATTTAGCAACATGCTGAGCTATTTTTAGGGCAACAGGAGGCGGTACAACAAAGTTAGCAATATCAGGTAATTTTTCCATTTCGTCAATTGAAGTATATGTTTTATCGTTTTCAATGGTTTTTTCTTTTGGATTTATGGGGGTTACATTGTATCCTTTATTTCTTAAATCAAGATAAATTTTGTTTCCATATTTGTTTTTATCATTTGATGCACCAATAATAGCAATGCTTGCGTTTTCTTCTTTCAATTTTTCTAGTACCATTTAACTTTCTACAAAAGCTTTAGTTTTTAATGTTTGAGATTTAATTCGGAAGCATAGTTTATTTTTGTGTTTTTTAGGGTTTTAAATCCGGGGGACTATAGTCCCCCGTAATTCTAATGTTTTAGAAAAAGATATTTATTCTACCTTTTAGGCGTGCAGTCAATGGATTTGGTTGTTGTAGAGTCAGGGGCAAAAGCCAAAACGATTCAAAAATATTTAGGTAAGAATATATTGGTAAGAGCTTCTGTAGGTCATGTTCAAGACTTACCTACAAAGGGAAAAGATGGCAGTAAAGCATTGTGGAGCCATACTGATAATAGTCTACCAAATCCTCCTTGGGATTGGACTCAAAGAGCAGAAAAAACAGTTAATCGTATTATTTCAGATAGCCGCCGTAAGAAGGTAGATAGAGTTCTTATTGCTACAGATCCAGACAGGGAAGGAGAATTTATTGCATGGAGGCTCTCTGAGTTGCTTTCTGAATTCGGAGATATTCAAAGAATTACTTTCAATGAAATAACTAAAACTGCGATAAAAGAGGCTTTGGAGGCTGCAGGTAAGGTTGATATGAATCTTGTTGATGCAGCTAAGGTTCGTAGGTTTATGGATCGTTTGATTGGTTATCGAACTTCACGTTTTGCGAGATCTTGGAGTTTGACATCAATGGGGCGTGTACAAACCCCAACATTAGGTTTTGTCGTCAATCGTGAAAAAGAAATTCAGAAATTTATTGCAACACCTTATTGGGCGGTTCAAGCCTTTGCTTCAGGAATAGATTTTCGAGTTAGATTTCATGATAAGGATGATCCTTTAGTTTGGAAAGATGAAAAGGGAAAAATTGACACACATCGTACAAATGATTCAAATTTAGCTAATAAGGCTTATGAATATTTGAATTTAGAATCTCAACTAAACATAGAGAAAGTATCTTTAAATGAATACAAAAGACGCCCTAAGCCGCCTTTTACTACAGATACATTGCTTCAAGCATCCGGAAGCAAATATAGTTGGAGGCCAAGTAATACTATGCGTGTTGCTCAAGGTCTTTATGAGGCAGGTCACATAACATACATGCGAACAGATTCTACACGTACTAGTGCTTCTTCTCGTGAAAAAGCGAAAGATTTTATCACTTCTAAATGGGGTTCTGATTTTGTGGGCAAAGGTTCTCTTGGAGGTAAACCAAAATCTGGAGTTCAAGATGCCCATGAAGCCATTAGACCAACAAATCCATTATCTGAATTACCAAATGGTTTAGATGATTCACAGGTACGTTTGTATCGCTTAATTTGGTCCAGATTCATTGCTAGTCAAATGTGTGACTCACAATGGACTAGTATGAAGATTCAGGCTAAACTTGAAACTTTTGATAAATTATTGGATGGAGATACTAAATGGAGAGTAAGCCCAGGTTGGGAATCGGCTTTTGAATCAATTGATAAAAAACCCCCTACTTCACCACCTAAGCCTGAGATTTCAGAGGGTAAGAAAATACCATTAGATAAAAAAGAAGACAATCCAAAATTGATTGAAGATAAAACAAAGCCACCTGCACGTTACACACAGCACGGTTTGGTAGCATTAATGAAATCAGAAGGTATTGGACGCCCTTCAACATATGCGGCAACAATCAAAAAATTACTCGATCGTAAATATTGTAGCGATAACAAAGGTAGACTCAGCCCAACTGATCAAGGAATATTGCTTTGTAATGACGTAGTGCCTTTCTATAATTCCGAAGAAGAAAAAGTCAGTCTTTTTTCACCATCTTTTACGTCACAAATGGAATTAGATTTAGATCAGATAGAAACAGGTCAGCAGCAAGGAGCTAAAGTTTGGGATGGTTTTGTTAATTCATTTCGCCAGCTTCATGAAGCTGCAATATCTAAGAAGAAAGAAACACCCACTAAACGTCAATTAGACTATTATGAACGCTTAGCCAGTTTAGTTTCTGATTCAGAATTAGAGTCGATTATTGGGATTGAAGAACCACAAAAAATGAGTGGAGAAAGAATAGGAGAAGTTATCGATAAACTTAGAAAGGCAACTGAAGATATTGCACTTCCAGCCTCAGCGAAACAAATATCCTACGCTAAAAGCTTAGCTGAATCATTAGAGATGGATGAGTCTTCAGCATGTGAGTTAGTTGGAGTCTCAAATTTCAGCGAACTTTCAGGAGGTAAATCAGGAACTGCAAGTGAT
>CAZYZI010000044.1:0-9678 GCA_964651915.1 uncultured archaeon
GTTGGTGACATTACGGCCTAATAAGGATTGTATATTATATCGACTGTGTTTAGGGTGGTATGTTAGTCTGGGCACATGGTTTGTGGGGAAGTCCGAATGGAAGTAAGGTTACAGCTGTTCGTGAAAGTGGCATTGAAGTAATATCTCCAGACTTCAATGAAATGGAACTTGTAGACAGAGTTGGACTACTAGAAAAAACAATAGAAATGGGGGAAGTAGTACTTGCCGGATCCAGTTGGGGTGGACTTGCCTGTGCACTAACTGCTCAAAAAAAGCCAGACAAACTCAAAGGTTTGCTATTACTTGCTCCTGCACTTCATTATCCTGAACCACCAAATAATAATCCAGATAATTTGATAGCTCCAGATGTTATTCCTGTTACTATAATCCACTCAAAAACAGATGATATTGTTCCAATAAGTGCAAGCAAGGATTATGTCAAAAGATCGGGAAATAATGTAAATTTAATAGTAGTAGAAGACAGTCATGTTTTAGAAAATTCAATTGAACTTATTATTTCTGAAGCAAATAAACTACTCAACTGCTGAAATCTTTTACTTTTTCTACTAAATCCATTCTTCTTAGACGCCAAATTCCATATGGTGTAATAGCTAATGATATTATTATGACTGTAGCAATCAAGAAAAGAACGATGTTTAGACTAGGTACAACCGTAATGTAGAAAGTCCAAGAAGAAAATTCACCTGCTAGATAGACAGTACCAAAATAAGCAAAAATAGCACCAAATATCCCGCCCACTAGACCAATAACAAAATTTTCACCAATTATCATCGATCCTAATCTAGCTGTAGATCCTCCAAGAACTCTCAAGGTTGACAACTCTAAATCTCTCTCTGCAAGATTCATTACTAACGTATTAAACAAGACAGCCGCCGCAACTAGGATTCCAAGAAAAATGAACACTCCTAAGAATTGAGATTGTTGCTCTAAAAGTTTTTCAATTCCTGAAAGTAAATTTTGTTTCTCTGTTAATCCTTGCGAAACGTCTGCCAAATCTCCATCAACAGAATCTCCATTTTCTAGCTTGAGATAAACTGATGTTGGCTCTATCCCTATATCTTCCTCTAAGAATGTACGATGGAAATAGATTGTTCGGGAGATCTCTCCACGTGTTGTACCCACAAGTTCAACATCAATCTCCATAGTTCCAAGTTTTAGGGTACGCTTTTCATCCAATTTCCAGTCAAGTAAAGCTGCAGTTCCCTCATCTGCTAAAACTTGAACCGTTTCGGTTTCCTTAGCTGGTAACTCTCCTTCAATAAGATTAACCAGACGCATTGATAATCCTTCTGTAGAAAATTTTTCCAACCCTATTGCAGTAAAGGGCTTTGATTTTCCAGTATCATCCTTAATTGTTCCAAATGGATACTCTATGACTAATTCGTACGTTGCATTATGCTCGTTTGACCAGGCAATTATACCTTCTGGACCGCCTGCAGGGACATCTGCCTGAACATCCCATTGCTGCCCTTCTTCTAAATTATCCACAAGAATATCAACCATTGAACCTGAAAACATCAACATTGTACCATAAATCAACATGGACAGTCCCACAGCAATGAAAGTTAAACTCAAACGAACCGGCTTACGCATACTTGAACGAATGGTCAATCCAATAGTCGTAGGTAGCCTAGCAGTCAAATTCTGAAGAAACTTGGAACCCACGCGTACCTCATGTTGACCACCTAAAATATCCAATGGTTTCATTCTTGATGCTGTCCAAGCTGGTCTAAGGCCTGACAGGAATACAATTACCATTGCAATGGCTACTATCTCCATTACCATATTCCAGTCAAGAGTTTCATTCAAAATTGGAAGACCAATTATGCTCTCATAAACATCGAGCATTGCTCGAATTCCAAACAATACTCCCAATAGAACACCTATCGCACTACCGATCAATCCAATAACCAATGGTGCAAGCATGTAGCCTATCATAATCGAGTTTCGAGGAACGCCGAGAGTCCGCATTATTGCTATTTCACGAGATTGACTCTGTATCAATCTTTGCAGGCTAAGTATTATCGTTATTGAGGCTACAATGGCCAACATTGCCGTAATGGCGGGAAAACTCTTTTGAGCTCCTTCAAGGTCTGCCCTCAGAAATTCTACCGATGGAGTCTCTCCTCTATCAGTTACCGTTGCTGTGCCTGAATCAGCATCCAACAAGACTTCCATTATATGTGCCTTTACAGGGCTAATTTCATCTCCTTCAAATTTGTCTGTTGTAGGAATATCAAAAGCTGGAGTTCCTTCTAAATCAATTAGAATCTTATTTGATGAACCTGAAGTAAGATTTGCTAATTTCTCAAGTCCTTCAGCTGTGAGATAACCTGTGACATAAGTGCCGGCCTCAGCTGGCAAAAGAGACCCTTCTGGTGCAAACCAAAAATGGTTTGAGTGATAGCCTAGGCCAACAACTGTGAAATTCATACGACCTTCACCAGCTCCTAAAGATACTGAACTTCCAACAGAAATATCTAAATCCTCAGCCACATGTACATCAATTACAACTTCTGTTACCGTTTGTGCAATTCTTCCTTCGCAGCAATCATGCTCTGGTATCCAAACCTTGTCAACTTCGCCCTCATCAATGCCGTGCCAAACTGCTGTAACTGGATTGCCCTTATGGAAAAGAGTTCCATCAAGAACTAGGCGAGGTTCACATTTGTCGATTCTAGATGAATCAACTGGAAAATCCTCATCAAACTTGTCACAAAGGTTCTGGGACTCTTGATCAGACCAGGTCCCAACTGGAAGGTTTACCCAAATATCAGGAAGATTAACGCCGCCTTCATTATCTTCATATATATTATCGTAGACAATTGCCACATTTGTTGCATAACCTCCCATTGAAATTCCTCCTAAGACACCTATAACTACCATAAAAATTACTGCAACTAAACGTATTTTGGTTCTCCAAAGACTACGGGCTAATCTTTTGGTTAGAAGTAGAGACATTAATCTGATTTTACCTGCTCATCTGACTTTACTTTACCACTATCAAGGCGAATAACTCGTGTTGCATATTTTGCCAAAGATTCATCATGTGTTACCATAATTGTAGTTATATTTTCTTTTTTGCAAGCTTCAGTTAAGACATCCATTACTTTAGCTGATGTTTCGGTGTCTAAATTACCAGTCAATTCATCTCCTAATAGCAATTTAGGATTTTTAGCTATACTTCTAGCAATTGCAACTCTTTGCTGCTGGCCCCCACTAATTTCAGAAGGAAAACGATCTATTTCACTATCTAATCCCACCAAATTTAGAACTTCTTTAGCTCGAGTAATATCTCGCTGACCTGAAAGTTCCTGGATTAACAAAACATTTTCCAGAACTGTCAAATCTTGTAATAAATTAAAAAACTGGAATACATAACCAACATTTTTTCTACGGAAGGTTGTAAGCTCCTCACTATTGCCAAGTACTGGATTTCCATCAAATGTGTATATCCCTTCTGTAGGCGTATCTAATCCTGAAATACAATTCAGTAAGGTTGTCTTCCCAGAACCAGAGGGACCCAACAATACTACTCTTTCACCTGCTGGAATATTGAGATTAATACCATCTAATGCTTTAATCGTCTCTGAGGCCATTACGTAGTGCCTCTGTAGATTAGTTAACTGAATCATAATAATTCAGAACAGATATGACTATTATTTAGGGTTATTCGTCTGAATTTTCACTAGACTCTTCTTCAGGAGGAGCATCGTCTTCACCTTCTTCTGAAGAATTATCTTCATTTTCTTCCTCTGGTTCTTCTTCGGATTCAACTTCAACTGCATCAATTACATCATCATAATAATAATCAACATATGACGGCCTATTGTTAGAAGGTAATTCTACAAAACCAGTTCTTTCCATCGTAGCTACATTATGGGCTGTAATTCCCTTTTCACTAATTGCATAGATATAATCTCCACCTTCCATGAAAATACTACGTCTTACGTCTGGATTATCCCACCAATACTTAGAATCATAAAATGAAGAATGATCTACTTCATCATAAATTTCAAGATCTTTACCAGGTTCTGCTTTGATAAGCATCAATTTTGACAAATATTCATAACCGCTTGAATAATACATCCTACCATCAATTTCCTTGTAATCTGAATAATATCTTTGTGTAGACATTGGAATAGCTAACAAACCATCTGCTTCCCAATACTGGAATGCTTTATGCTCATAGGTAGCTTCGCTATACGAATAAGACCATCCATTTTCCTCACCAGATGCAGGATTTAGTTGTAACGAACTAGCTAATTTTGGATTTGAAAAATCACTAACATCGAATATCGAAATCTGTGTTACACCCCAATGTAAACCGTCTTCATCACCGGCAATGCCAATTGTAAGAAGATGATTATCACCCATCGGATGAATGTAAGTTGAAACTCCAGGAATCTCTAACTCTCCAATAACTTTTGGATCTTTAGGTTCACTAAGATCTATGGTCCACAAAGGATCTATGTTTCTGAAAGTAACAATGTATGCTTTGTCACCCATAAAGCGTGCTGACCAAATTTGCTCATCTTCAGCAATACCACCTACATGGCCTATGACTTCGTACTCCGTTTCATCTGAATTTAATCCTAAAACAAAGACATGACTAACCATTGGCTCTGGTTCATCCATCCACCATCTGCCCCATTGTCCTGTTGTAGAACAAACTCGAATATTTCCATTGTGCTCAGATAAAGAAAATTGATCTTGAATTGTTCCATTTATTCTTCCACTGCCGACATAATCAGTTTGACCTGAATTAGATATATCAAAAATATGAAGATTTGTCATTTCTTGATAATCTGATTCTTCATCACCCCAGAACCACCAAGAATCCCAAGCTGATTCTGCCATTACCATTACATTTCCTGAAGCATAAACAGTAGCCCAATTACTCAAAATATGATCTGCATTAAAACTAAAATTCTCCTCTAATAAATCAAGTGTCATAATAGAGGTGATGCCTTGACCTGCACTATCTGATGCTGCAGCAAAATTTTGGCAATTACCATCGCCTGATTCTGTATACTTATGTGTTGTTATCTCATCCCCAGATTTCTCATAAATACGCGGTAAAAGGTCATCCAGTGGAGTTTGATCAATTATTTTATCATTATATTCAATTGTTTCATTCATTACTTCCATCCAGATTTGCTCTCTTTTGGAACTATCCCAATCAAGCTGCCAATATGTATTATAATCTGAGAAATCTAACCATGTTTTTAGACCATAAATCTCCATCCACCCGTAAGAAACCATACGGACTGTGCCTCCAGATTCACGTGCGGTCTGATAATCTCCTTCAATGTAAAGTTCTCTAGTGACTTGAGGTGAACTTCTATTAGTCAAATCCAAAACTGTTAGTTTTGTAAAAGAGGTTGTTCTGTAATAATAATCATACTCATAATACTCATCTTCAACAAAGTCCTCACTTTCTTCTGAATCATCTGCTTTTCTATCTTCTGATTCGGATGATACTGTATTTGAAGGTGTTGGTTTAGATTCTTTAACTTCACGTTTTATTTCCTTTTTGACAACTTCATCAAGAGGATGCTTTTCTTCGTAATAACTGTAAATGTAAACGTTAGAATAAACTACTGCTTTATCATCTACTAAAAGCATTTCATTAGGACGGCCTTCTATAGATATATTTGATAAATATGAAACATTACCTGCTTCAGGGATTTCTAGAATGTGAACATGACCGGATGGATAAGTGCCCCAGTCATTGTAACCATTATTAACAAGATAAATATACGAACCATCGGTTTTCACAAAATCTGCTTCATCTACTCCTTGTTCTTGATTATTTGTTCCTGAATAATCAACTCCTTCTTGACCTCCTGATGAACTCTTGTCTGAAGTAGCTGTATTTGGAGCTGAACCAACATCTGCATCTACAGTATCATCCATGGCCATCTCAGGCATTCCTTCTTCCATAACCATGTCATCCATAATGCCCCAACCACCGTAGTAGTACGAACCAGTTCCCAAATTTACTCTCATTTCTTCTTTCAAATGATCCTTCAAATCCATCTCAAGAAATCCACAAGTATTGTAGGTTTCTAATAAAGGAGAGGAACGTGATCTATCTGATAAAATACTCTCTAAATAAGTAGATTGTGATTCTGTCAAATTTGGATTGTAAGGATCTGAATCATCACCAAATATTGATGAAAAATCAACACCAGACCCTACAGATAGAGTCAAAATTGCAACTGCAAATATTGCAAAAGCTCCAGAGGGAAAACCTCCAGAAGGTTCTGGCTGAAAATCCGAAAAACTACCTATGGAACTAGGAGTATTCAGGGATTTACCAAATATATCAATTTTTTTAGACATTAGGTACAACTCTTTTATTTTTATTTGAATTTGAAGAAGAAATAGTGTTGGCTGCATCTAACTTTTCTAAACAACGCTTACAATTAACGTATTTGTTGTCCATTTTTTTCAATTGCGTTAGTTCACCTGTAGTTACTGTCCAACCACAAAGTGTTTTGTCATACGTTCCCAACATATGTCTTCGTCTCATAATTTTAGAAAAAACTTTTTTATATATAAAAGAATGCCAAAAAAATTTGGAAGTAAATCATTCTTTTAACTCTATTGTAAATAATTTCAATAAAGTCAAAATAGCTTCCTCAATTACTTTATTTTCTTGCACTTCAGACTGTGAAAAATCAATCCCATCTGCTATTTTGTCAACTAAATCTTGTGTAATGACTCGATCTTTAAGAAATTTGTAAATTCTCTTATCTGAAAATGCAGTTTGAGCCATGTATTGTGAATTAACTACTAACATTTGGCCATTAGCCACCAATTTGTCAATGTGATAATCGACTAGTTGAGACGAAAGATCGGCAACATCTGCAATTTTTCTCTTAGATGCCGGAGCTCCAATCTTAATCGAAGCAAAAAGAATTCTAAATAATTTATCTGCATCATCCAAATTGTGCTTTAATTTTACATTGATGTCAGACATTATTCTAATAGCTGTAAACCCGTTTTAAAGTAATGCCAAAATTTTTTGGAACTATTCAAAGTCCAATAAAACCTTACCAATATTTTGTCTATCCTGAATATAATGGTGAGCATCTGCTACTTGATTAGCTGGAAATACTTTATCCACATATGGATTTATTTTTCCCTTTTCAATCCACTTCATTAAATCCTTTCTTGCTTTTTCTAAATGTTCTAAATTCTTCCAACGCCCTAAATGTATTCCAAAAACGCCTCTATTGCTAGTCATCATCCTCAATGGATCAAATTTGGGAAATGTTAACCATGACTTAAATCTCGTCCATTGACTCTTCTTCTTTCCGGGAGCCATATCTGATATTCCAAAAGAACAAACTCTTCCCCCAGAACCCAGACAACGATATGACTGCATTAGATGTTCACCACCGATAGGATCTAGAACTAATTCTACCCCTTTACCATCAGTCCATTCCATAATCTCAGCTAGAAAATTATCCCTATCTACAGGCAAAACTCCTCTATCTCGAACAAAATCGTGCTTCTCTGGTGAACAAGTACCAAATATAGTTTTAGCCCCTGCTATCTTTGCTAATTCAATAGAAGCAAGACCTACGCCTCCTGCAACTCCATGAATCAAAATAGATTCTCCTTTTTGGAGTGCACCTGGATGAATAACCATCAAATATGAAGTGAAGTAGACTGCTGGAAAAGCTGCTGCAACCTCAAATGAGATATTGTCTGGAATCTTGAAAACACCTTTTGAATTAGCAATAGTATGTGTTGAATAGCCTCCATTTGTTCCAGAACCAACAACTCTATCTCCTTTCTTGAATCCTTTAACATCTGGACCTAATTCATGAATTGTACCTGAAACTTCCATCCCTGGAGTAAATGGTGGCTTAGGAGCTCCAGGGTATAGACCCATACGTGCAAGTATATCTGCAAAATTAATACCTGCTTTTGAAACTCTTATACAAACTTCACCAGGGCCTGGTGTTGGAATTGGTAATTCTTGAAGTTCAAGATTATCTGGACCTCCATGTCTTGTTACTATTACAGCTTCCATCAATCCTCTTCGTAATAATAATCTAAGCCAAGATGCGTGATTAGAGTTTCGCCCATCAGATGACGAAGTGTATTTTCTAATTTAACCTTTTGAGCAAATAAATCATGCATAGGATACAAATCTGGTTTACACATTGGTGATTTGAAATAAAAAGACAACCACTCTTGAATACCGTGCATACCTGATCTTTTCGCTAAATCTAAAAATAAAGCTAAGTCTAGAACGATAGGGGCTGCTAAAATTGAGTCACGACACAAAAAATCAACCTTAATTTGCATTGGATAACCTAGCCAACCTTTGATGTCAATATTATCCCATCCCTCTTTGTTATCGCCCCGAGGTGGATAATAATTGATACGAACCTTGTGATACAAATCACCATATAACTCAGGATATTTTTCAGGTTCAAGTATCTCTTCTAATACTCCTAATTTTGAAACTTCTTTTGTTTTAAATGATTCAGGATCATCCAAAACTTCTCCATCTCTATTGCCAAGAATGTTTGTTGAAAACCAACCATCAATACCAATTCTTCTAGCCTTGAAACCAGGTGCTAGAATAGTTTTCATAAGTGTCTGACCTGTCTTAAAATCCTTACCGGCAATAGGTACTCCTTCCTTAGAAGCTAATGAATACATTGCAGGGAAATCAACTGAAAGATTAGGTGCTCCATTTGCATATGGTATACCTTCTTTGATTGCAGCATATGCATAAAGAATTGAAGGTGCTATTGATTCTCCATCATCATCTAATGCAGTTTCAAAAGAATCCAATGAATCATAAACTGAGCCTTTAGGTTCTTGGTAAACCTCAGTACTTCCACACCAAACCATTACTACTCTATCAACATCATTATCTTTTTTGAAATCACGGATGTCTTGTCTAAGTGCCTCAATCCGGGCTCTGTGACCTTTAACCGATTTTACATAAGTTCCATCTAATTTTTTAACAAAATGTTTATCGAAAACAGCTTTCATTGGTTTTATTGATGACAATTCATCCTTGATTTGATCTAATAATTTAGTGTCTATGACTCCTGCATTAACTGCAGCCTCGTAACAATTATCTTCAAAAATATCCCATCCTCCAAACACTAATTCATCCAAATTAGTAATTGGAACAAAATCTTTGATATCTACTTCACGATTATCTGTTCTTTTCCCAAGACGTAAGGTACCCATTTGAGTTAACGAACCAATAGGGCTTGAGAGTCCGTTTCGGATAGCTAATGTGCCTGCAATAAACGTAGTACTTACTGCACCTAAGCCAGGCATAAGAATTCCTAATTTGCCTTTAGCAGGCATGATATCTACAGGACTTTCTAATGAAACCATGTTATTGAATAATACTAAGGGTTGATAATAAAACCATTTACTTTATTCATAAAGAAGAGAAAGGCATGTCAAAGAACCGTCGGCAGCCCTGAATTGGGACATATCAATAGGGTGTAAAATTAAATCTCGTTCCTTCAATTTTCTGGTAATTGTTTCATAACCTTTGGCAACAATTACATTTTTTCCAAAAGGAAGAACATTGGCACCATAGGCTTCTTCACTAGGAACCCAAATTATTTCTGAATCTACAGGGAAATCTGACAATGTAAACCA
>CAZYZI010000045.1:0-9262 GCA_964651915.1 uncultured archaeon
ACGATTTTTGAACCTGCCCAAGATTCATCAATATCATTATCAAAAAAACGAACTCGCTTGTTAGATAATAATTGTGAGAGGTAACCTTCATTTGGTAATCTCATCTCTTTTTTAATTTCGTTTACTAACCGTTCAGGTTTTATCTCTGGAAAACCAATCAAAGCCATGTTTAGATCAAAGGCTGAACAAAGATTTGCTGCTTTGAAAACAGCTTTGTAATGAGGATGATTCCAATTCCCTCCGTACGTATTGTAAAGGCCCAATGTATGTTTTCCAGACTTGGAAATTGGAACCATGGGTTTTTTTGGTAATGAAGCTGTTGGAATTATTTCGCCCTTTAGACGATCTGTAGTTATCTGTAATTTGGATTTGAATTTTGATTTGAGATCGGAATCTGAGAATGATTCAACCAATTTCTCAGTGTTAGTAGCGAATTGATGGGCTTGTTGATTCCATCCTTTTCTATCTGCTCTAGCTATTAGTGCTATGGAAATGGGGATAGCTTCCTCTGCAGTTTTCTTTGAGAGATGTAATTCAACTAAATCTAAATCGGCAGGTTTGGAACAAACTCTAACTAAATATCTTAACATTTCTTCAGAATCTACATACTTTAGTGCTATTTCAAGCGGAGATTGATCTATAGATATTTTTGATTTGTTTAATTGAAGATGTAAATATCCTAAGAGTTTTATTCTAAGATCTCCATTTTCTTTAGATAAAATCTTTATCAGGTTTTCTACTGGTTTGCTGTTTACCCAGTGCCTTATTACAGCCTTAGATGATTCAAATTCGTATCCTTTTAGCTTCAATGAACTCGTTAATAGAGATTCAATGACTGCGGGTGGGAAATTTTTAGAATTTTTTACAAAAAAGTCCTTGACTTTTTCTTTTTTCTCTGACATCAACAATCTAAGTATCTGCTTGTATTGTATATCTTTTAATTTACCATTTTGAAGATTTTTTAATCTTTTAGATATTTCTCCTAATAGCTCTAACCTACGCCAGCTCTGTTCTACTTTATCGACTTTAGAAAAAACTAATTTCAAAAGTTTTTCTGATTTTATTGTTTCTAGCGAGCCTACAGAAGCGATGTAAGTTAATCCTAACGCTGCATAATATGGATCTGAAATCTCTTTGGCTATTAAAATTAATTTTTCAGGAGACTCTCCCCTTTTCAAATCCCGAAGTATGCGTCTCGCAATTGACGGATTGTGATTTTTACGACTCACTGCCATAGACTGAAGAAAGCAATGATTAAGCCTTGTCCAAAAACAAATTAGGCACTATATTGAGATTCTTATATACTAAGTTGTGCACTAGTATTTAGATTTTAGGCTCTATGATGTCAAGAACGCAAACAAAACACAGTTTCTCATCAACACTAAAACTCGACGTGCCTGTCGAAAAATTATTCAGTTGGCACGAGAATCCTGGAGCTTATGAAAGACTTACACCTTCCTTTGATCCGGTCACTGTAAAGCATCGGAGAGGGGGAATAGATGGGGGAGAAGTTCACATCAAACTTCCTTACATTCCTTTAATCTGGGTTGCGAAGCATCATAGCTATAAGAAAAACGTGCAATTTATGGAAGATCAAGGTAGTGGCCCCTTTGTAGGTCCTTTACCTTTTTGGAACGGATCTTGGCACCATCAACATCTTTTTGAAAAGAATGAAAAAAATAGTTCAATATTGAAGGACCGAATCTACTATGATTTTCCAATGGACCCTTTTGGTTCATTGTTTGGCGGTTGGTACACAAAGAAACGATTGAAGCAGATGTTTGCTTATAGAAGAAATGTAACTGAAAATGATCTTTATGCGCAGTCTAAATACAACGGTAAGCCCCTAGATATTGCCGTAACTGGTGGTTCTGGAGTGATTGGTTCAGAACTAATTCCTTACTTAACCACTGCAGGCCACAAAGTGGAAAATATTGTAAGAGGACGGCCAAGAAAGGGCGAATTGGGGTGGAACATTCAAAGAGGACTTATCAGTAGTTTAGAAGGAAAGGATGCAGTTGTTCACTTAGCTGGAGAACCAATTAACAAACCTCTTGGAGGAGTTATACCTGTGCCTTGGACTGAATGGAAGAGAAAGGAAATATTAGAAAGTAGAGTAAAAGGTACTAGATTAATTGCAAAACACTTAGCATCTCTTAACAAAAAACCTAAAGTTTTAGTTTGTGCCTCAGCAATTGGATATTACGGTGACAATGGTGATGAACTATTGTCTGAAGATGCTAAGAAAGGAAACGATTATTTTTCACGAGTAGTAAATGAATGGGAGGCTGCTGCCAAACCCGCTATTGATGCTGGAATTCGGGTAGTTTTTCTTAGATTAGCTCCAGTTATGTCTCCTCTGGGTGGGGCATTGCAAGTACTTTCATTGCCTGCCATGTTAGGATCCAGCCCGCCTGTAGCAGGAGGTAAGCAATGGTGGTCTTGGGTTGCTGTAGATGATGCGATAGGAAGTATCTATCATTCAATAATAACTGATTCACTTTCTGGAGCTGTGAATGTGGCTTCTCCTAATCCAGTTAGGCAGAAAGATTGGGCAGCAACGCTCGCAAAAGTCTTCTGGGGAAGATGGGGGAAATTAGCTACGCTCTTGCCTATCCCTGGATTTATTCTCAAAACATTCTTAGGGGAATTTGGAGATGTTCTTGCTTTGTCAAGTATCAAAGTTAATTCGTCGAAATTGGTTGATTCTGGATATAAATTTAGATTTAATGATTTAGAAGAATGCTTTAGACACTTATTGGGGAAAAGAAAAGAGGAGGATCTTTAGTGAAAAATCTCTTCACTGTTTATTTGTCCTTTGGAACTGGTACTAGGAAACTTCCACAAGTTACTGCTTTGCATCAGTAAACTATAAAATCAAAGTTCTGCTCGTATATCTATGATTAGTGTAACGGAAACTGCCGCAGAAAAAATCAACAAATCTCTCAGTCAGCAAGATATGGATGGAAAAGCTCTGAGATTAGGTGTCTTTGTAGGAGGTTGCAGTGGCGGGTATCAATACGCTCTTGGACCAGATGAAGAAAGAGAAAATGACACTTCTGTTGAAGCAAACGGATTGAAATTCTTAGTAAACAGCGGGGACATTGAAAAAGTAAAAGGAACTGAAATCGATTATGTCGTAACCGATATGGGTGAAGGATTTAGAATCAATAACCCAAACCCTGCTCCTGAAGGAAAGAAGGGTGAATGTGGTTGCGGTGCTGAAAGTAGCTGCTGCTAAGAACTGAAGAAGAATGAAAGATACAAGTATTTCTGGACAAATTTTCTCGCTAATGACTATCTCAATATTGTTGGGGAGTGGTTTGTTAGTCTATATGCAAGATAGTGAAAATTTAGATTTGTCGCAACGTGTACCTGTTTGGGCTAGAAACCAAATGCCTTATGATACTACACAAGCGTACAGTTTTGTTTTACAACAAGGTGAATATGAAATATTAGAAACTGATAATGAATTTAATTCTGAACATGTATATGTTGAATATGATTTACCTATAGGAGAAGGCGGTGCTGCTGTAACTTGCTCAATAGGGATGGATTGTCCACAAATTAGTTTAGCTTTTTGGAGGCCTAAAGTTCCGGCCGGAGTAAAAGTTCCTGTAATTGCTGAATTTGGACCTTATTTTGGTGAAACCTCTGCTCAAACTCCTGATGTTTCCCAACCGGGAAGTTGGTTAGGAGCTGGTATAATCTATAACATATTGCCGCACGGATTTGCTTTTGCGCAAGTTTCAGTTACTGGAACGGGTATGTCAAATCACTGCATGGATTTAATGGGGTTTGCTGAGCAAGAAGGAATCAATGCTGCAGTTGAATGGCTTGCAACTCAAGAATGGTCAAATGGCAATGTTGGAATGATCGGGAAATCATACGATGGGTCAACACCTTGGCAAGCTGCAATGTACGGGGATGAATATCTCAAAACAATTGTTCCTATTTCTGGATTGATTGGCGTTAGGGAACTTATGTGGAAGAATGGTTCTTCTGAAGCCAGAGCACCTTTCATGCATAACGTTGTTTATGGTTCATACGGTTTTGAAGCTGACAAAGGTGATGAAAACCTGCAAAATGCTTGTGAAGATTATCTTCTAGGGCCAATACATGCAACAAATGGATATGTATTTGCAGGAAATGAATTTGTCGAGAGCTATTGGGAAGAAAGATACTTCCTTGATAGAGTTCTAGAAAATTATAAAGGTTCGGTGTACATTGTACAAGGATTCCATGATTGGAATGTTGATCCGCATATGGCAGTTCCTACCATCAACACGCTATTAGATCATGGAATAGAAGCAAAAGTTCTGATGGGGCAGTGGGATCATGATTACCCCGATAGACCAGATTATCAAAAACAGAGATCCGACCCTGGAAGAGGTTCTGAAGCTTATCCACAAATGGTGAGATTTGATTGGATGCAAGACTTATTAGAATGGTTTACCTATTATCTACAAGAAACTGGACCTAAACCAAGTTTGTACACAGAAATACAAAATAATCGTGGCGAATGGAGAGTAGAGGAGAGATATCCTGCTAAGGATTCTAAGGTAATCGAAATGAATTTAGGAGGAAATAATCTTAGCCTAGTTAGTGAAAGTATAATGGGTTCAACTGTTTATCCAGGTATGGAAGCAACGGATGATTGGATTGTTTTAGAAACTGGAGAATACACTGATGACTTCCGATTTGGAGGTTTGCCTCAATTACACATGGATGTTACGCCCCTAGGTTCTGGTGGCTCGCTCTATGCACTTATGGAAGATTGTTCTACGGATGGTGAATGTATACACATTGGACATGCCATAATGGATTTAAGATATCATAAAGGCGGAAATGAATACCAAAACATTGTTCCTGGCGTTACCATAAGAGCCAAAATGGAATTCTTTGCTATGGATGTCTTAATCCCTGAAGGACACAAGATACGTCTTTCACTCAGAGATATTGGTGAAGATTATTTGCCGCCAAGTACTGAAGCTGCTGTAGATATCGATATTAGTGGAAATAGTGTTCTAAGGTTACATGAAATAAATGTAGACAACAAAGTTTTCTTCACGCCTCCCGTTTGTTTGCATACTGATTGTATAGAAGAATAGATACCTCTTAAAACTCAGACCTATAAGCAATTGTGAGACGGTTAGGGACGATAGCTTTAGCTTTCCTATTTTTGATGCCTTCTATTGCTGGATGTTTAGAGGATGAAAAAACAAATTTAATCTCTTCAAATGATATTATCATTTCACCTAAAGTAATGATTGCGGGAGAATTTCAACCTCTCGTTATAACTGCAAAAAAAGATATTTCTGTTTTTATTCCTAATTTAGTTATTGATCCTTTGTCTAATTATGTACAAAATGGTACTGTTTTAGATATGAAAGCTGGACATACAGAACAAATACTCTCTCTAGCACCTCCTAGAATTGATTCTGCATTTGTGTTTTTAGCGAAATATGGTACTGAAAATTGGCCAATAAGAAATCCAAACGAAAGTTGGGATCAATGGGTCAAACGAAATGGGATGAAAGAAGATGGAATGTCCGTTTCAAGAATAGAAGCTACTGAAGGAAACTCCCTTTATGTTCTAAATAGTACAAAAGAAAAGGCAGGCATTACTATTCCGGTTCGTATTGATGTCGAAAGACAAATTTCAGCAGCTTATTCGGTAGATGAAGGAGGATTGTTCTCAACTGGGTTTGTAGATGGTAGAACTGTGTACAATAACATCTATCGTATTACGGACGATACTACGGATCTTTTAGATCCAGCTGATGGTGCTGTGGGGTATCTCGATAGATGGGCTGGACAAGGAAATTTGGCATACGAAGATGCAGCTCAATTTTTGATTGCTGAAATGACTGCTTATGGGCTGCGCGTAGAAACGCAACGATTCGATTTGACTGACGTGCTAGGAAATCAAAATCCTGAAGCATACAATGTTTGTGGATTCAGAGATGGGACTCTATATCCTGATGAATGGTTGGTCTTTGGCGCCCATTTTGATATTGCTCCGCCTGCAAATGCTGTATTAGTTGATCCTCATGATTCAGGCTCAAGAACTTACGGTACTCGATACGGAGCTTATGACAATACAGCAGGAACTTCTATGGTTTTAGCTACTGCTGAAGCAATGGCAGATATGCCATACGACACACGAAGAACAATGGTATTCTGTTTGTGGTCTGGAGAAGAAGGTGGAAAAAGAGGTAGTGACTATTGGACGGATACTTTAGCTGATAATCATCCTGGAGTAACTGTTACTAACTACATAAATTTAGACATGGCTGGCGTAAATTGGCCTGGCGGGGGTGGTGCACCCTGTGGTGATGAGCACGGAGGTGATGGCAATTGTGATCCGGATCCACAACCTGATGATGATGGTTATCCAAAAGATAGTGAAGTCTGGCCTATGAGGATTTACATTGGACCTTCCTTAAATTACAATAAAATTGACCAGCCAGATATGGTGTATCTCAGCCAGTGGATTGGATCTGACGCAATTAATGTTTCAATGCAACAAGATATCTTAGTTGGTGGTGATAATAACTCAGAAGATACATGGAAATATGATGTTTGGGTCGAACAAGATAGGCCTGAAATAATAATATATGAAGATACAACTGCACGAAGTGATCATGCTTCTTTTCAAGATAATTTAGGTACTATTACTCTAGGCTATGGCGGATTAGTTGATGGATATTGGTGTTATCACCAAACTTGTGACACATTAGAAGAAATGGAAGATTGGATGGACAATCAGGCCAGAGGATATGGAAACAATGCTACTGGAATAAACAATTTAGTTAATTCTTTGGACATGATTACATGGTGGGCTACCTACAGCTTCTTCCATATGGATCAAAAACCTATTTTGAACGTTTATTTAGATTAGAAAAAGGAAGTATATTCATCTAACTTTTTTCTTTGGATATTTGGAACCTTGGCCTTTTCAGAGGGAAAGCCTGTAACAAGAATCAAGAAGGTTCGTTCATTTTCACCTCTTCCTAATATTTCACGTAAAAAATTCATAGGACTTGGAGTATGTGTCAAAGTAGCCAAACCTACATTGTGTAAAGCTGTAATCAAAATCCCGGTAGCAATTCCTACGGATTCAGGAACGTAATAATTCTTAATTTTATCTCCTTTGTCATCTAAACCATAAGCTTCTGAGAATATTACAATTAAGTAAGGTGCTTCTTCAAGAAATGGCTTATTCTCATCAGTTCCTAGTGGTTCTAATGCCTCGAGCCATTCATCTGGAGCTCTTCCACTATAGAATTTTTTCTCCTCTTTCTCTGCTGCCTCTCTAATCTTTTTTTTAGTTTCAGAATCGGTTACAACTGCGAAGTGCCAAGGTTGGCGATTTGCACCACTGGGGGCAGTACCTGCAGACTTTAGGCAATTCACTATTATTTCTTCAGGAACGTGTTTGCTTGAAAAATCCCGGATTGTCCTTCTTCGCTGGATGTCGTTGAGGAACGCTACCGATCGGTTTTGCATCTCTTCTATAGGATAAGATTTGTAGTCCTCATAATTAACAAATTTGTTTTGATCCACACTATATACCTTTTTTTTTAGATAAAAGACTTTGTATTGGCATTGCAATAAGGGGTTGTGAGTGAAACAATAGATTGGAATGATTTTACAAAAGTCGACATTAGGGTTGGAAAGATTATTGATGTAAAGGATTTTCCAGAAGCAAGAAAACCTGCATATATTCTAACTATTGATTTTGGAGAATTGGGTACTCGGAAGACATCGGCTCAAGTCACTAATTACAAACATGATGAATTATTAGGACGTGAAATTGTAGCCGTTTTTAATTTCCCGCCAAAGCAGATAGGATCTATTATGTCTGAAGTTCTAGTTTTAGGAGGAGTCGAGAAAGATGGGACCGTTCGCCTTTTGAAACCAGACCCCAGTTGTGAGCTAGGAAGTCGTGTTGGATGAACCCCTATATCGCTTTGATTCGACCTGGAAACGCCATCTTAACGGCCATAGCTGTGATAGCTGGTGCATTCATTGCTGCTGGACCTGATATTGTAAATTTTCAAGTTGAGATTGCTATTTGCTGTATTTCAGCCATGATGCTTGTGGGAGGAGGTAATGCATTGAATGATTATAACGACAGAAAATCTGACAAAGAAAATCATCCAAATCGACCTATACCTTCAGGACAAATTAATGCTGAGACTGCTCTGAATTATGCGCAATTACTGCTAGGTGGTGGATTGATAGTGCTGATTTTTACTTTAGATAACAAAATGCCGTTTATTATTGCACTTTTAGGAATGCTGACTTTAGTCGCCTATGAAAACGGCTTGAAGGCTGCAGGAATTACTGGAAACATTGCTGTTGGGTTTATGTCTGGTGCTGTTTTCTTGTATGCTGGAATGGCAGTCAACAATCCTGGCCCAACAATATGGATGTTTGGACTTGCTTTTCTTGCTACTATCTCTCGTGAAATAGTAAAGGATATCCAGGATTTGGAAGGTGATCGGGACAGGAGAACCTTACCTTCAAGGATTGGAAGCTCATATTCACTTAATATTGCAATATTAATTCTTCTGATTGCCATTGGATTGAGTTATACTGCAATAAATCAATTTGAGGGGAATGCACTAAATGCATATGTTGGCGGAATAACATTAGCAAATGCAACTATGCTATTTGGAGTTTACAACTCGAGAAATGAGGATTACTTCATGGGCCAGAAAAATATCAAACAAGGAATGGGTATTGCAATGCTGGCTTTCATTGTAGCTGCAGGCTTGAGTTAGTTATTGTTAGAAAAGCACATATGTGGGTCTAGAATACGACATTCGTGGAAGAATTGAAGGTTTTGAAATTAGATGAAATGACCAATTTAATATGGATAATTTTTATTCTATTGATTGTAATAATTCTAATATTCTCAATTATTGAATATGGTTTCTTCTTTTGGTGGGATTATATGATGCTTGCAGCCTTCACAGTCCTTTTTGCGGTTCCTGTTATTTGTATTATTTTAGGGGTCTCAATCAAGATATTGAGTGAATTAAATTTTGTTAAAACTGATGGGAACTGGGGTACATTAGATCTAATGAAGTCATTTTATTCTGAACTTTATCCTGAATATTTTAATGACGAAAAGTGAGCCCCTACCGTTCGAAACTGGAGGAACGAAGCACTAGTCTGTTGGATGATTATATTAATATATGTGCATTTATACATATATTTAATGAATAGTACAATTTTCAAAGCACTTGGG
>CAZYZI010000046.1:0-5057 GCA_964651915.1 uncultured archaeon
TCTTGTAAAGATATAATGGTAATATAATGCAAGTATTAAAACTGATTGTTAGTTAGACTTAATGATTAACAGCCACAATCATTTCCATGATTATGTTCATGTTTTGAACTGCTACCACTACTACAACCGCAACCATCACCACACCCGCCGTCAGCAGATTGCTGAGGTAGGGGTTGAGTATAATATGGATTTACACCTTCTTCATGATTAGTCATATCTACTATTTCATTTACTTCATCAACTTTTGCTACAATATATGATTCGACACCTTGTTTTAGCGTAACACTTGATGCACTACATCCTTGACAACCTCCCCCCATAGTAACATATGCTTTTCCATCAGAAACATTGTGAAGAGTAATTACGCCACCATGTGATGCAATGCTTGGATTGATGTCATTTTTTATTAATTCATTTACTTGATCAAATAAGGTGCTGTCGCCAACCTTCATTTCTTCTTCAGTAACAGGAGCTTCGCCACTCTTCATCTGTTCTCTAATAACTCCTCCAATTTCTTTGCCAATAGCGGGCCAGCTCTCTACATTGTCTCCTGTTAATGTTACAACTTGTCCAGCAATATTAACTTGAGCAATATAGGGTAAATCTAGTAGTTTTTTAGCTAGAGGAGCATTTTCAGTATTAGATTCAGCATTGAATGTCAATGATGCTCTTGAAAGAACTTCACCGTCAAGTACGAATCTACACTTTTGCGGGTCAGCTGTTGGCTCTCCCCGTATCTTAATCTCTTGTGCTAACATACTTCTTTATTTTGATACTTATTAATAAGATTTATTGTAGTTTCTATACATCAAAAGAGGCTTTCTCAATAGCATCTTCACCCATTTTACGTAACAATGAGAATGTGAATATTCCAGCTCCAGCTCCTGGACTTGGATCATCAAATGAGAATCTTACACCGTATCTTCCTACTGCTGCAGATTCGGTAATCTTTACATTTGGAGGAATATTTTCTTCTTTTATTAATTTTTTACCAGTTATTTCATCCACACAATGAGCGCAAGGACACATGTATCTCACAGTGAATGCAGAGATTACGTGTTCAACTTCATCTTGCCACTTAATTATCAAAGTTTCCCCGTCATTTGCTAAGTTCATTTCTTTTGGCGCAAAAGGAGACATTTCTTCATTCGTTACTACAGCCATTGCTTCAATAGCAATTAACGAAGCTATTGATTTGATGTTGTCATCTTCAACAAATTTTCCATTATCCATCGCTTCTCTTAAATCTTGTTTTAGTGAAATTTTTCCTAACAATGGTAAATTAAATTCTTCAGAAGCTGAGCTACCTCCACCTTCTCCAAAGATATGGAAAACTTCATCAGAGCCAGGCGGTGTGAAACCAGCCATATTTTCTACAATTCCTAGAATTGGAATCTTTACTTGTTGGAACATCCTTAATCCTTTCTCAGCAATAGTATGCGCTATTTCTTGAGGAGTAGTAACAATGACGGCACCAGTAAGTGATACAGTTTGTGATAATGTGATTTGAATATCTCCTGTACCTGGGGGCATATCAACAAACAAATAATCCAATTCTCCCCAATCTACGGCTCCTAAAAATTGCTGAACTAGTTGTGAAGCAATAGGTCCTCTCCAGACAACAGGTGTATCTTTGTTAGCAAGAAATCCCATAGACATTATTTTCATTCCATGAGCTTCAACAGGTTCTAAGACTCCTTCCTGCGATCCACCCAATTGATGGTCTCCTAAACCAACCATATTGGGAATACTAGGCCCATAAACATCAATGTCTAAGATTCCAACTTTTGCTCCAGCCTTAGCAAATGCTTCGGCAATACAAACAGTAACAGTTGATTTTCCAACCCCACCTTTTCCAGATGCAATTGCAATGATATTTTTTACATTTTTTAATGAATTTGGAGTATTTGGAGCATTGAGTGAGGGTAATCTTTGAACTTCCCAATCCTTTTTTATTTCTATTTTTTCTATGTCAGCTACATCTTTTAGAGCGTCATGACATTTTTGGGCAAGTTCATCATGGTTTGGCATGAGAGGTGCAGGCAATCTAAGAGAAAATCTTAGAGTATCATTGCCAAGAGTCATTCCTTTAACATATCCTAAACTAATGATATCTTTATTGAAGTATGAATCCTTCACCGTGGCTAATGCATCAGTTATTTCTTTTGCATCCATGTTTGATTATTCAATTAGTGTGCCTATATGGAAGTTATCTTGAAAAAAGTTGACGGCGTACTCGAGTTCCCGTGGGCTCGCGCACCACAGTACCATCGAATACGCGGGTGGGCTTAACTTCCGTGTTCGGAATGGGAACGGGTGATCACCACCGCTATGGCCGTCAGACGATTTGCGATTTAGAGGCTGTATATATTATTTGACTTCAGTTTTAGAAAATTAGTAGAGTTAATTATAATATTTTTCTTTTTTCAATATCAAATTCTTGTTGAGTAATAATTCCTTTTTCTTTTAACTCATTTAGTTCATTTAATTTTCTATATTTGTGACTGCTTCCTGCAGGCGTATTTAGTTCATCTGCAATGCCGCGATAATATGCTTGCTGACCGCCTTCATTACCTTTTAACAATCTTCCTTGTGAATCAGTCCAATTGTCTTGCACTAAAATCAGAATACCTTCAATAAATCCCCATAATCCAGCTAATCCTAAAGTTAAAATGGTAAGAACTAGTTGTAGTATTCCAATTCCGATATACCCCATATACATACGATGTATTCCCAAACCTCCGACTACAATACCTAGAATTCCAGCTACGGTTTTATCTTTATCAGAAATTGTCATTTGTCCCGGTTCTTGGTTCAACATTGCATTCTGATCGTAATTCATGCAGAACTCAACAAATATAGGGATTATTTATTCTTAACTCTCAGCTTCTGCAGCAGCTTTGCGGGATTCTTTAATTTTCTCTGAAGCTTCACGTCTTGCAATTCTTTCCATGCGTCTTGATTGTACTCTTTCGGTTATCAATTTCATGTACATTGCATCGTGTTCCATTAATGGAGAATCGGAAATAACAATTACATTGTAATTATTTTCTAGAATAGTTTCTGCTAGATATTCAAATTTAATTTCACCTTTCTTTATCGGAGAGTAGTGTCTTTCATTTCCTTCAACATCGAATTCTACTCCTGAAAAGTGCATATAATATTTGTCTAATCCTAAAGTTGCTTCTAAGTAATCAAATACTCTTTTGAAGCTATCACGATCATTAAGCCAACGGTTGCCTCTAGCATGAAGATGCGGCCAATTAATTACAGGAATAATGCCTCTAACTCTATGACATATTTCAGTAATTTCTCTAATGCTTCCAAATAAGTCAGGTTTACCTGAAATTTCAACACCAATTTGAGGGCTGTAATTATTTTCCAAATAATGATTTCTTATTTCTCTGAAAATAGGAACTAATCGTTCTATCGCTTCTCTAGATGAAATTCCATGATAAGGTCCAATGTGCGTAACAACAGTTCGGGCACCGAGTTTGTTTCCTACTTCTCCAGCAAATTCTAGAAATTTTTTTGACTTATTCCGCATATATCCATTGCCTAAAAAATCCATATAATATGGGGCATGAATTGCCATATGAATGTCCAAGGATTGGGCTATTCCACCTAGTTCTTCAAAATCATCAAGTTCATCAACATATTTTCCTCTAACAAGTTGTATTTCCATACAATGAAGACCTAGTGCATGAATATCTTCAATACCATCTCTAATAGTTCTTCCTTTGCAGGAAAGAGGAATTCCTGCCGGCCCAAAACGTAACATCGTTCGCCACGGATTGAATGGTCCTATAATTACTATTGCTTACTTTTGACCTTTTTTTACCTTTTTTTGAATTCCGCTAGTCCTTTTGTCTAAGTTTTTAATGCTCCCTCTTCTCGCGTTTTGTGAATTCAAAGGCATTAGAGTCAAAGTGGCAAAAAAAATGGGAAGAAGCTAAGGTTTTCGAATCTGAACCCAAAGATGGCCAAGAGAAGTACTTTGTGAACTGCCCTTATCCTTACATGAATGGATATTTGCACTTAGGTCATGCCTTCACTTATCTTAGAGCAGACATGGTTTCACGTTATCAAAGAATGAAAAATAAGAATGTTCTTTTTCCTTTTGCATTTCATTGCACTGGAACTCCAATTGTTGCAGCCGCTCAAAGAGTTAAAGAAGGGGAGAAAATTCAAATTAGTGCATTGAAGCAGATGGGACTAAGTAAGTCTTTGATTAAAAAGTTCTCAGAGCCTGAAGAATGGACAAAATATTTTCCAGATAAGGCAATTAAAGATTTGAAAATATTTGGTTCTTCTATTGATTGGCGCCGTAGTTTCATTACGACTAGTTTGAATCCGCCGTATGACAGATTTATTCGTTGGCAGTTTAATCAATTGTTGAAAAATAATTACCTTATTAAAGGTAGTTTTCCAGTTGTTTGGTGCCCTAAGAGAGAGACAGTTGTGGGGGATCATGACCGTCTTTCAGGAGAAGGTGAAACACCACAAGAATATACACTTCTCAAATTCAAGGGAGACGGAGATTACCTCGTAGCTGCAACATTACGCCCAGAAACCGTATTTGGTCAAACCAATATATGGGTCGATGGTAATGGTACTTACACTAAAGCTAAAGTTGGTGGTGAAACTTGGATTATGTCTAAGCAAATGCCTTTCAAGTTAACATTACAAGGTCATAAAGTTAAAGAATTAGGAGAAGTCAAAGGTATAGATTTAGTTGGGAAAAAATATGTAGCCCCTCAAATCAATAGTGAAGTAATTGTTCTCCCTTCTAAATTTTGTGATGCCTCTATAGGTTCAGGTATTGTAACATCAGTTCCAAGCGATTCACCTGATGACTTTCAGGGATTAGCAGATTTGCAAAATTCAAAAGCAGAATGTAAAAAATGGGGATTGGATTATGATTTTGTTAAATTAATTGAGCCTATAGCTATACTTGATTCAGGAGAAATGGGTACACTTCCAGCTCCAAAATTATGTAAAGAATTAGGAATAAAGAACCAAACTCAGCGCAAAAAATTAGAAAAAGCTAAGCAAGA
>CAZYZI010000046.1:5157-8590 GCA_964651915.1 uncultured archaeon
GAGAGAAAGGATTGGGAACTAAATTGCCTTGGGATGATTCTTGGGTCATTGAATCTTTGAGCGATTCAACAATTTACATGGCGTACTATACAGTAGCTCATTATTTACAAGAATTAGATGAAGAGCAACTTACAGAATCTTTGTTTGATGCTATCTTTGGAGCTGGCAATACAAAATTAGCATCTGAAGAAACAAATATTCCTCATGCAGATATTCTTAGTTGGAGAAATGAGTTCAATTATTGGTATCCTTATGATCTTAGAATTAGCGGTAAAGATTTGATACAAAATCATCTTTCTTTTAGTTTGTTTAACCACACCGCAATGTTTGATTCCGATAAGTGGCCTAAGGGTTTTGCAGTAAATGGCTGGGTCCTTGTTGAAGGTGAAAAAATGTCTAAATCTAAGGGCAATTTCTTCACAATGAAGGAATTAAATGAAAAATATGGTGCAGACGTTGTTAGATTTACACTTTGTAATGCTGGCGAAGGTTTAGATGATCCTAATTGGGAAGTATCATTTGCAGAAACAGCAGGAAAGAAATTAGCTAATTGGTTGTCTTTTGTAAAGGAGAATAAGGGAAAAGGTAGAACCACAGCACATCCTGTAGATGATTGGTTTAGAGAAGTTATGGCTGATGTTTCCTATAAGGCACACCAAGCTTCAGAGAGACTAAGATTTAGAACATCCACACGACTTTTATTCTTTGAATTATCTCAATATTTCAAATGGTATGTCCAGAGAACAGGTGAACCACACGTCGAACTTTTACAAGACTATATGTCAATTGTAACTAGAGGAATTGCACCTATTGTTCCACATACTGCAGAAGAAGCCTGGTCACTTCTAGGTGAGAAAGATTTCGTTTTAAATCAGCCATTCCCAGAGGGCCACAGAGCTAATTCTGATGTAATATTAGGAGAAGATTTAGTTAAACAAACCCTTGAAGATACAAGAGCAATTCTCAACCTTGCAAAAATAGACAAACCTGAAGAAATAGCGTTTATTGTAGCACCTAAATGGAAATGGGATGCAGTACGTACTGCTGGTGAATTAGCAGACGGCCGTGGGCAAGTCAAATTGAATCAATTAATTTCAACAGTTATGCCTTCTATTCCAAATGAGTCAAAGAAATTGGGTGCAGAATTCTTGAAGAAATGGGTTTTGAAAGATATTCCATCTTTAGGCCCAGATTGGCAGAAAACTTATAGCCAAGAAGTTGACGAAGAATCAATTTTGGCAGCATCACAAGAATTTTTCAGAAATCTTTTTGGTTGTAAAATTACAGTAGTAAATGCAGATAATGCACGTTCAATTATGGCAGGCAAAGGAAATCAAAGTTCACCATTAAAACCAGCAATTTTTGTCTCTTAATATTGATTTTATTGACGATAGAAACAGTCTGAAAACACTCTCTAAATAGTTGCCAATCTTTATAAATCCCTCTCTTGTCCGGCGGACCCCGAGTGAGAGCGTTTGCTCTCTGGAGATAAGAATATGACTGAAAAGCGTAATTCGCGAATAGCCTTGCTAGCCGTAGTAATGCTCCTTTCTGGAGCTTTGTTAGGGCTCATGTCTGAGGATTCTTCAGCTGCAGATAATGATGCAGTTGGATTTATTTCTTCAGCAGATCCATCTGGAGTATCAGTAACCATTATAAATCAAGCAACTGGAGAAACAAAGAGTGCCACTAGTGCAAGTGATGGTTCTTATTCATTTGATGATTTGGCCGATGGTGAATATTCAGTTAGATATTCAAAAGTAGGTTCATTGTCAGTTTTGAATTCCTGGAGTATTCCTTCAGATTTACCTTTATCAGAGGTTTCCATGTCTGACGCTCCATCAGGTTCAACTTCAGTTACAGTAACTGTAAAGGATTCAGATGATCAAGAAATTAGTGGAGCTACAGTTTCTTTGATGTCTTCTACTAATGAAGATTCATGGTGGGATGGCGTATCTGTAGGATACACAGTCTCTGCATCAACTGATGAGACAGGTAGTGCAACTTTTGACAGTCTTGCATCAGACACTTATCAAATTAGAGTGGATGCAGCAGGATTTGCAACTGCTTCTGGAGATACAAATGAAGTAAACATAGTAATGAATGCTTTGGACGATACCAACAAGCAAACAGTTCGTGTATATGACATTTCAGGAAATCCATTAGGTGATGCAACCGTTTTCATGTATGATGCAACATCCTCTACATGGTATGATTCAACTAAAGTAGGATATACTTACTATCTTCAACCTTCAACAGGTTCTGAAGTATATGTTTATGCATATCATGCAGAACACACTCCTTCAGTTTCAAAGATAGCTTCAGTTTCAGGTACAGCTACTCATAACATAGAAGTCGGTAGTAATTCAGCAGCTGATGATAGTGTAGTTTACATTAATGCAGCACCATCAAACGGCGGTCAATCAATGGCTCCAATGTCTGGTGATCGCATGATTAAATTGAATCTAGGCCCTTCAGCTTCTATTGATGTAACAGGAACTACCGATGTAGGTGGTAGCCACATTGTAGCAGCAGGTTCTGAAGTGAATTTTTCAGGTTCTTCTTCAACTTCCTCTGTTGGCGGAATTTCATACAACTGGGGTTCATCTAGTGGCGCAGACTACTCAGAATCTTTTACAGAGAGTGGAACAGTTACTCTAACAGTAACAGATGAGTTTGGTGCAACAGACTCTGCAACAGTTGACATAATTGCTGATGGAACTGCTCCAGCACCAGATTTCACTATGCTTGTAAAATCTAATACAGATGATGAAGGATTAGAATACGATGGATCTAATGTTGATGAAGATTACAGTATGGTTGTTTTCAATGCATCTTCTTCAAGCGATGCAGTAGGTATTGATTCTTACAGTTGGAATTTCGGTGATGAAAGTACAGACACCGGTGATGTTGTAAGTCATATATTTGAGAATCCAGGGAGTTTTGATGTTACTTTAACTGCAACAGATGCAGCAGGTAATAGCGCTTCTAAGGTAACCACTATATCTGTAAATGATGTAACTAATCCAAGTGCAGAATTCAATTGGTCATACACTAATGAAACAGGAGGTATGGTCGTAAATGCTGCAATGGAAGGTGAACCTACAGTTTTCAATGCAGGTGGATCTTCAGATAATTCTAATGGTGCTTTGACATACAAATGGGAAGTTAGTGATGGAACTAATACAACTGGCGCCACAATGACTCACACTTTTGTTAATTTGACAGAGTACCCTGAAGGTTTCGATGTTATTCTTACAGTAACTGATGCAGCTGATAATGCAGATGTTATATCTTATAACATTAAACCAGCTTTGAAAGAAAGACCAGACATATTTATTTCATCCTTAACTTTCAGTAATGAGAACCCAACAGAAGGAGACACAGTAACTCTAGATGCAGTAGTGAAGGTATTGGGAATGAATGTTAGTGG
>CAZYZI010000047.1:0-8535 GCA_964651915.1 uncultured archaeon
ACCGGGGATCTCCGCCATGTCAAGGCGACGTCATAACCAACTAGACCACGGACCCAGAGAGATTCTCCAGTTAGGCCTGTTTTAAATAACTTCCAATTTATTACCAAGACCAATTCGAGTTGAAATCTCTTCTATAATTTCTAAATAATCTGTGGGTTTACTATCTATAAGGTCTTGAACTAATGCCTTCAAGGTTTCACCAAGAGATTGTTCCTCTTTACTGTATTTCCAGGCTCTGCTAGAAGTAGCATTGAGGCACATTAAAACAGACCATGACAAAGACTTAGTCATATTATTGTTTGATGAGGAACTTTCAATTTCCTTCACAGCTCTATTTTTATCTCCAGATTTAAGCAATCTTACTACCTTATCCAATAATTTCAAGGGTTCATCCAAGGAACGGAATCTTGGGTATTCACTAGTTAAACTATCCTTTACCACTTTATCATAAAGTGATCTTAAAATTTCTAATGAGTTCTCTCCGTTATAACTAGAAGACGCACCTGATGTAAACTTCTCTGCAACATTTTGTCCGACTGAATCCCAGGTATACTCTGTGAAAGTAGAAAGTGTAATAGTATCAAGAATGATAGAATCTGTATAATCTACTAGAATATCCTCTATAATTGCTTCATCTATCTTATTCTGGCCTATTTTAGACATCAACTCATCTCTAGAAACAATGTTATTGGAAATAATGAAAAATTGTTCATCCATTTCCATTATCTCCTCCTTTTGATAATTCAGTATAGAATTTAATAAATCTGAATCACCCCTCATTCCTTTTCTATAATCATCAAACAAAGTATTTGGTACATCTGCTACTATTTCAGATAAAGAACTAGTGATCGAAAGTGAAAAATCAATGTCTTGATCAAATGCTATCTGATGTTTTAGGAAATGACTATAACTGTTCTCCTTGGATTTAAGAAGACGTTTGTAAGGGATTGTTACTGATTTATTTAGTGAATTACATTTTACCTTCAGACCCAAAGATATTTCACTGGAATCCTTCAATTTTAATGACGAACATGTTTCATTCCACAATTGTTTAGGATATTTAGGCTCAGTTCCTGTACAAATCAATCCTTTGTCTAAAGCATAAATGTACAATTTATGCTTTTTTACATAATCTAAATGGGCAAATCTTGACCATAATCTGTGATGGTAATTCTGTACACCTATCAACTTTTCCTTAGACACTCCGGAACCCCTAAGAACATAATTCACTTCACCATGAGGAAATCGTGCAATCGCCATAACTGGAGCTCCAGAATCAAGAATGGTCAAAGTGGAGGCATAGGCCTTGGCAAGCGGATCTCTAGGTTTTGAACCAAAAATACCTGAGAAAAAACTGGGAGGATTTAGATATTGTTCTTTAGCCAAGTTCAAATCAGTCAAAACTTTTGAATATATTTCACTAGCAAAAGTACCGTCTCTGGTCTTTGGTAAAAGGAGTTCAGGATTATCTCTTAAGGCCTTTATTCTACTAATCAATTTTTTCTGCTCAGACTTGGCAGCCGTCTTAGTACCTCTCAATCTTGTTCGTGTTTTCTTCACTCTTTTACAACCTTAATTTAGTTCTTACTCTTTCAAAGAAATTGTCATTGAATCGTATCAATTCCACTGGTTTAGAGGACTTTTTAAATTTAATTTCATCCTCAATAGTTATCAATATTTCCTCTTGTCCATCAATAACCATAACAGCTTCAGGATTTCCAGTTAATTTAGCAGTAATATTATATTTTGAAGGTATAACTAGGGGTCGTGCACCTATTCTATAAGCTGCAATTGGAACAATTATGTGTGATTCCATTGTAGGATACAATATGGGAGCTCCCAAAGACATTGCATAACTAGTAGATCCTGTGGGAGTAGAAATAATCAAGCCATCTCCCCTAAAACTATCTGCTAATGCACCATCTATAATTATTTCAAAACCTTGAATATTTGCAACTCTCGATGAATGTAATACAACTTCATTCAGAGCTGAACCTACATGATTTTCATTGATATAGGTGTCAATTCTTTGTAATTTCTGCTTATTGAATTTTCCCTTCTCTAAATTCTTTATTGCAGCAAAAATATCATCCGTATGTTCCATTTCTGTCAGAAAACCAACACCTCCAGAATTTATTCCAAATATTGGTTTGTTAATTTTAGAAAGAATGTAAAGCAATGTTCCATCCCCACCAAGTGAGATAATTGCGTCACCTTGTAATTCATCTAAAGGAATACCCTTCAAACGGACAAGTTTAGCCGTTTCAGCCTCAAGTTCAAAATCATCTAGAAAACCAATAACCTTGGTTAATATTTTTTTGATTCCTGAATGCCGTGTGTTAGCTACTACTGAAAATTTCACAGGCTCTTATCGAATAGTTATTATTAAGGTAGGCTTGAATCTGTATCAAGATGAGATTAGGTGCACACGTTAGTGTTGCTGGTGGGTTACAAAATGCAATCCCCGGGGCTCTAGAAATAGAAGCAGATACCTTTCAGATGTTCAGCAAGAATCAAAGGCAATGGATAGCCAAGCCTCTAACAGATGAAGAGATTAAAGCATTCAAAACACCATTATCTAAAACAGAATTGGGGCCATTAATGATTCATGATTCATATTTGATCAATATGGGTTCACCTGATGAAACTAAAGGAAAAAGGGCACAAGTGGCATTTCTAGAAGAATATCATAGGTGTGAAACATTAGGTGTAGCATATTTGAATTTTCATCCAGGATCTCATACTCATCCAAAAAAAGATATGAGAGATGATGAACAAACTCGAAAAGAAGCATTAGAAAGAATTGCCCAACATATGAATAAAACTTTAGATGAAACAAAAGGATACAACTCTAAGCTAGTGATAGAAAATGCTGCTGGGCAAGGAACCAATGTAGGTATAAAATTTGAAGAGATTAAACACATTATAGATCTTATTGATGATAAGAAACGAGTAGGTGTGTGTATTGACACACAACACGCTTGGGCTTCAGGTTATGACTGGAGAAATGATTTTGACCAAATATGGGATGACTTTGGCAATATAATTGGAATGGAATATCTTGTAGCACTTCACCTTAATGATTCTAAAAGTGACCTAGGTTCAAGAGTTGATAGACATGATAATATTGGATTGGGAAAATTGGGAAAGGAAACATTCCAGAGCTTTATGCAAGAAAAAAGATTAGAACATCTGGCTGGATATCTTGAAACACCTGGCGGTCCTGAAATGTGGAAACCAGAGATAGCAATACTTCGTAAGTTAGCAGAAAAATGAATCCTTATGAAAAGTTAAAATCAAAAGTTGATTCTGGAATTCACGATAAATTGCCTAAAAAATGGAAGAAAATAGGAAACATTGTCATCCTTGATCTTAGAAACTTAGACAAAAATAAAAGGAGAGAAATCGCCAAATCCTATGCTGAAGTATTGCATGCTAAAACGGTTATACAAAAAATAAATATTAGAGGAGAACTTAGGAAACCTAAAAAAATTGAACTTTTGTATGGTAAAGAAACGACAACCGAAATCACTGAATATGGAATAACTTACAAGTTAGATTTGGCCGAAATCATGTGGTCACCTGGGAATACAGGCTGGAGATCTGCTCTAGATGGGCCTGAGAAAGTAAGTGATTTCTACACCTTTGATAATCCAAGAACAATAATCGACTATTTTGCAGGAGTAGGATATTTTTCTCTACAAATAGCAAAAGGTTATCCCGAAGCAAAAGTCCTAGCTATAGATAAAAATCCAGTATCTATTGAATATTTGTCAATGAATGTTAAAGAGAATTCCATTGAAAATATAGAGGTTATAAATGATGACTGTAAAAACATAAATGTAAAGGCTGATGTAATACATTTAGGATACATTGGAAACACTATAGACTTTCTAGAACATGCATACAATAATCTGAATAATAAGGGGATTGCAATTTTTCATGAAGCTTACCGGAATAATTGGTTGGGTTTCAAGAGTAGAAGTGATTGGGGAAGTATTCCTAAAAAATTCTCTGAATTAATGCAAACTAAAGGTTTCAGTACAGAAAAATTTGAAAGAGTGAAATTCTACGGACCCAGTACAAGTCACATTATTGCAATATTGAGAAAAAATTAATCCTTAACTTTATCGATATCACCAAAAAGTTTTTCTAAGTATTTAGTTGAATCCTCTAATATAGAAATATCACCATCCCAATTTTCTAGTATGGTCGAATTTTCTATTTCAAAGGCCATCAAAGTATCTGTAATTGAATCCTCAGCTTCCTGATTTAATATACCTGTATAAACAACAGCTAATTCAGAATAAGCACCTGATGCGAATTTAACATGAAAGTTTCCGAACTGGATATCATTCAACGATGAAGTAGTACTAGCGCTTACAGCATCTTCCATAAAATCCTTAACTGCAGTAAACATTCCTCCCAATATATCTACATCTGTCTGCTCGACATTCTTTGCCGATAAATTGGCAATGACAATGCCTGATTTTGATAATAAGAAAAGATTGTGAATTCTGCCAACCTTACCGGGATGTATCAATTTTTCTTGCAACATATTAACCAGTCTTGTAAATTCAGTACTCTTAGAACCTGAATCAGTAAGGCCCATTTTTTCAGGTGAAAAATTCTCAACCATGACCTTGAAGTCATCCATATCAATACCACCAGAACTTTTCTTAGCTTCTTCCTCTATATATTCCACTGCCTTATCAATAGCGCCTCTAACAGTAGCTATTGTTGGTGGCTTCAAAAGATAGTCCATGGCACCATACCGAAATGCCGTGATTGAATTTTGAATGTCAGTTTCAGATGTTAACATAACAACAGGTAAATCTGGTTTCATTTCTTTTACAATTTTTAGAAGATCTAAACCAGACATTACTGGCATATTGATGTCACTAAACATAACCATGTATTCCCTTTCGTTTAACTTGGTCAGTGCATCATCAGGATCCTCTGCCAAGATAAGATTGTACTCTGGCCATTTTTTAAACATAAAATCCATTGCCATGCGCACCGCATAATCGTCATCAACTGCAATTATATTTGGTATTTCTTCATCCGACATAATTACTGAATAAAAGCATATTATTAGAAGTTGATTCCCACATTACATTCTAGATTTTAGAAACTTATGTAGTGTTTCAAGATTGGATTTTATAGTTTTTAGATTGCTCTCCTTAGCTGCAGATTCAATCTCAGCTCCCATATTAGTAATCTCATTAAATCCGTACATTCCTCCACTACCCTTTATATTGTGTCCGAATGTTCGAAGAGAATCAAAAGATACGGATTCAAGATTTTTATTAATCTTATTCAGCTCATTATATGTATGATTAATGTACATTTCTTGCATCTCAGCCCACTCTTCATCATCAAAGCCATCCATTTTAACTCCAGACACTTTGCCTATTTTAGGTTATATCTTAAATAGTTCATTTATTACGATATATTATGGTAACCATTGGCACAAAATTCAAGAGATTGATGATATTCTCCTTATCATTTTTATTATTATTTAACTTATTCCGAACAGTAGCGGCAGAAAGTACCACTGAAAAAAATGCTGCAAATATAGATCTTCTGTGGATGCTTATCTGTGCCGTATTGGTTTTTATGATGCAGGCCGGATTTATGTGCTTAGAATCTGGTATTATTAGAAACAAAAATAACATAAATGTTGCACTAAAAAATGTTTCTGATTTTGGCATATCTATTGTCTGCTATTGGATGGTTGGATACGGTTTCATGTTTGGAGCTAGTAAGTCAGGTCTTGTTGGTTTTGATGATTTCTTCTTTGACCCAACTGGTGCTATTGCATCTGGTCCAGCAATGACGTTTTTCATATTCCAGTCAATGTTTTGTGCTACGGCAGCATCAATTATATCTGGTGCTGTAGCTGAAAGATTAAAATTCAATAGTTATCTAATCATAACGGCTATTGTTGGAACAATATTATACCCTGTAGTTGGCCATTGGGCCTGGGCAAACAGTGATGATAATTTTGGAGGAGATGGGACTACAGGTTGGTTGTATGACCTAGGTTTCATTGATTTTGCAGGATCAACTGTTGTACATTCAACCGGTGGGTGGATCGGCCTTGCAATAATCTTGATAATTGGACCCAGAAGTGGTAGATTCATAGAAGGAAAGGTACGAAAATTCGCACCTAGTAACTTACCACTTTCAGTACTAGGGGCATTATTGTTAGGTTTTGGATGGCATGGTTTCAATGGAGGAAGTAATCTGATACTTGATGAAGCAGTACCTGGAATTCTATTGAATACTTTTTTGGCGGCTGCAGCTGGGATTGTAGCATGTCTTCTTTATTGGGGATTACAGAATTCAACCGCTCCAGCTGGTGACTTGATTAATGGACTACTAGCTGGTTTGGTAGCTGTTACGGCAAGCGCAAATTGGGTAACACCTATAGGTGCTGTAATAATTGGAGCAGGTGGCGGAATTGTTGCACTATATGCAACCAGAATGTTGGAGAACTGGGAGCTAGATGATCCAGTAGGTGCGATACCAGTTCATTTAGCAGGAGGTATATTTGGTACTCTAATATTACCGTTATTCGCTGCAGAAGAAAGTCTTGCAAATAATAGTAATCTTGTAGATTATACTGGCAATGTCAGAATAAATCAGTTTATAGCACAATTAATTGGAATCTGTGCAGTTGGAATCTATACTTTTTCAGTTAGTTATGTAGTCTTGAATACTATTAACAATTATAACACTTTAAGAGTCAGCCAAGAAGCTGAGGATATCGGCTTGAATATTGCTGAACATGATTCAAGTAGTGATCAGATAGATTTACTAAAGATAATGCAGTATCAAAACGACACTGGGGATTTATCTGTAAGAGGACCTGAAGATCTTTTTACTGAAGCTGGACAAATTGGTTACCATTACAACATTCTCATGAATAGTCTAGAAGAATCTGACAAGATAATGAGAAAGCAAAAAGATGATCTCAAAATAGCCATGGAAAAGGCCCAGAGTGCAAATAAAGCTAAATCAGAATTTCTTGCTAATATGAGCCACGAACTAAGAACTCCCTTAAATGCAATAATTGGCTACAGTGAAATGTTAATGGAAGAAGCGGAGGACGATGGTTTGGATACTTACTCAGAGGATTTAACAAAGATAAATTCATCCGGTGATCACCTTCTAACTTTGATAAATGACATACTTGATCTCTCCAAGATCGAGGCCGGAAAGATGGATATGCATATTGAAGAATTTGACTTTGCTAATTTTCTAAAGCAGATTGAAGCAACGGCAAAACCATTGGTTGAGAAAAATAAAAATGAATTTATAATAAAGTGTAAAACAGAAAAACTAAAACTGAAGAATGATCAAACAAAATTAAGACAGATATTATTCAACATGCTCAGCAACGCAGCTAAATTTACCAAAAAAGGAACTATAACACTTCAAATAAAACCTGAAAAGAAAGAAAATCTTAGATTTGATGTCACAGATACAGGCATAGGAATGAGTAAAGAGCAACTAGGCAAAGTATTCGAAGAATTTACCCAAGCCGAGTCATCAACATCAAAGGATTATGGAGGAACTGGACTCGGTCTTCCAATAAGCAAGAAAATGACTGAAATAATGGGCGGAAAGATGGAAGTAAAGAGCAAAAAAGGAAAGGGCACGACCTTTTCAATAATAATTCCCATTAGCGTTGAGGATAATTAATGACTGAATTGGAAGAAAATATAAATCGATTAACTTGTAAATTCAACGACCAAAATTTAGAAGACCAATACAAGGAAATGAAATGGGAGAAAAATGGAAATTATATTTGGAATCTGATGTTATTAGGTCACATAATATTCTTACTAATTATTCTTGATGACATTAAGCAATTAGGCATTCAACCAATTTATATTTCTGTACAAATTATATGTTCCATTGCAGTATATATTCTCCTTTTTTATGAACAATATAGGAAGAATTATTATGATATTTATTTTACTTTGACAATCCCTATTTTGATGATCAATGGCGCTTATCATTATTATATGGATCAAGAAGCACTTTTTGGTCCAGGAGCTGCTGCACTTCCCCTACTAACTCTCTTGTTCTTTACAATATATCCTGTTGATTTTATGAACAGTTTTTTCATAGTGTCAACAACTGTTGCTGCATTTTTGGTATATCTTTTGGAGGTGGGAGTTATATCAGAAGAACAAATTCCGTATATTCTAGTCATACCATTTATTTATGGCGTATTTGTAAAAAGATCTAACGAATTCAAAAGCAGAATTGACTATATAAAAACGGAAGAACTAAAGATTTTAAGACTACAAGCCCAAAATGCAAGTAAAGCTAAATCAGAATTTCTTGCTAATATGAGCCACGAACTAAGAACTCCCTTAAATGCAATAATTGGCTACAGTGAAATGTTAATGGAAGAAGCGGAGGATGATGGTTTGGATACGTACTCAGAGGATTTAACAAAGATAAATTCATCAGGTGAACATCTCTTAACTTTGGTAAATGATATATTGGATTTATCAA
>CAZYZI010000048.1:0-8035 GCA_964651915.1 uncultured archaeon
TTTATTTTTGCTTCACTCATTTTTATGCCTCCTTATAGTGGTTAAATCTAGGTTGGAAAATTAATCCTTGATCTGTTAAAGAATCGAGGATTTCATCTAGCATAGGACCATCTATACCTTCCATTGAAATTGCAATACCTAGATCATCGTAATAAATTCCATCACCTTCGTCCATTTTTTTAATTAAACTCAAAACTTTTGCTTCATTGTCATCACTATCGGCCGGTTGTGTTTTTTCTTCTACAACTTCTTCGGCTTCCTCTTTGATAACAGGCTTCTCTTTTGGTTCTTCATTTGTTTTGGCAGGTTCAAATTCACCAGTAAAATTAGTTGTTTCCGGAACAGCCACATCCCCGCCAGCTAGGCGCGTCAAACAATCAAACAAAAGAGCTTGATAATTTTCTACAGCAATGGTTGGATAGAATTCTTTAGATAACTCTAAACCATCCATTTCTCTTCTTGTTAAATTTGCTTTTTTCAAGGCTTCTTCATCGTTATCAAAAGCCTTGTTAGCATTAATTCGATTGTTTAGTTTATCACATGCTTTCACAGCCCAGTGACTAACTTCATCCATTGAAACGGCCCTGATACTTTCAGGTTGGACACTAACATACGTTCTTTCACTGTCTTCAGGCGTCCTTGCTCTAACTTTTCCAACACACAAGATAGGAACGCCGGCTTCCAATTTAGAAAGTGCAGCAGCCCCTTCTGGGTTGTATTGCCCAGCCTGTAAGTAGTAGAAATCGCCATTTGGGTCAATTACTCTTGCAGTGTAAAAAGGGTCACTATCAGTTCCACGATTTTCCAATTGATCTAATACACCACCTATTAACACCCTCGAAAGTTTGGCTCCAATTTCTGAAATGAGATATGTAGGAGAATATTCACGATCTTCTACATGTTTTTCGATAGCAGCAGAGAGTTCTTTAGCTAAAACTAAAACACCAGGTTCTCTTCTTTGAACCATTTAGCCCTCCAGCGCAGCCAAGAACTGCCTTGCAACATTTGGCACATCTAATTCAGCAGCAGGTTCACAACCTCTAGCAAAGAAAGATAATCCATATTCATCAGATCGGGCAAAACCACGAAGTTTCAATGGTTTTAGCAATAAAGCATCTTCAATTTCTTCCACTAAAGCTTCAGGGCCAAAATTTTCTTTAACAAATTCTAAACAAGAATTTAGATCTCTTCCCAAAATCTTTTCAGTAATTTCACGATTTAGGTAAGCAGTACAAGAACCAGAACCATCATCAAAAATCATTTTTATTCTGAGGTCCGGTTCTGCATTTTTGCGGTCATCTCCATTACGGACTAAGCGATTTGTATCCTTGTCTCTGAAAATTAATCCACTCCCTTCTCTGATGTTGAAAACATGGCCTTCAACTACAGCATCTGAAGCGCCATTACGTTCATCTAACTGTGCCAAGGAGTATTGCACACCATCTTCATAATCTTGCAAAGAAGGTAAATCCTCATCATCAATTTCGGTGAATTTGGTATATTCTCCAAATTGCAAATCGGGACCATTAAATTCTTTAACATATCCATTTTCAATTTTGTATGCTTTACCAGCAATTATATTGTGATCTTCCCAAGAAGTGAATCTGCAGGTTCCAGTTTTGTCTCCTACAGTTCCTCCAAATATGGTTTTAGCTTCACCTTTTACTTTTATTGTTCGGGTTTCGACATCAATAACACGTAATTTAACAGATACGTTATTCATTCCTGGTTTTATGTTTACTAATTCAATTTCTTCACCAGCTTGATTCATTGCGGCTTTTGCCGTACCAAGATCCAATTTTTCCAATTCTTCATCCTGAATCTTTTTCATGGAGCCTTCATTTATGTTTAAAGTAATTTTATCATTCCAACTCTTAGAATAAGCATTCAATACTTCAACAACATCTCCATTTTCAAAATCGCATTGATCACTCCAATAAGAGTATCGCATACGCATAGTAGAGTCTCCAAGTTCCCCTTCAAAAAGAACTTTTTGAGCACCTTCTTTGGTAGTTATTTCTTTTCTATATACAGATAGAATCTTTGCTTTGAACTGAACGTTATTTTCTCCAGGCCCAACCTGAGCTAGAAGTTTTTCAGCTCCCATTTGTAAAGCACTAGGATTTCCATAATGTTTTCTTACAATAGATTCTTTGGCAGTTGCCAAATCAATTCCATATTCCTCGACGTATCGTTTCAATTCAGTTACGATTACGCTGCGTTCTAGCTTGTCGCCGATAGCTTTCACTATATCGTCGATGTGTGTTTCAAAATCTGCTTCGTTCGTTTGCATTTTTGTTGCCTCTCTTTTTTTCGACTCGGCGGCATTTCCGAATCTATCCCTTATGGGGTGTCAGGGTATATATACTTATGGGTTTTACTCCATTTCCCCCTAAATGGATATAATCCTATTATGGGTTTTTAGGGCCTTAGGGAAGCATTATAATGTCCCCTTTTGTCGTGAAGATAGGTAGATAATTTGAAAGTAGATGAGTTAACACCAAGGACAGGCCGCGTGAATATGCCGGTAAAAGTCTTGAGCTTGGAAGAACCACGTGCTATGGATAATGGTACAGTGATATGTGAAGGTCTAGTTGGTGACGAAACAGGAACAGTGATCATGAGTTTTTGGAATGATGAATGTGAAACCGTCAACAATGGAATGACAATTGATTTGAAAGATGCAAGGGCAAATTTAGTAAGAGGTCATATGCGGATTAGTTTAGGAAAGAAAGGTAGTATGAAAGAAGCTAATGATTCTTTAGAATTTATAAAGGAAAGTGTAAATCTTTCTGATTTAGAATATGAAATGCCCCGATTTGGTAATAGAGATGGACGCGGAGGAGGAGGCCGAGGCCGTAGCAGAGGCCCGCCTAGTCGTTGGGGAGTATTAATGAAATTAAAGCGAGATACGGGAAATAAGAAATTTTTCAATAGAGATGAAATGTCAGAAGAACAAATAGAAGCCGCCATTAAGGAAATGGGAGGCGAGTAACTCTGGCAAGGAGAGGGAGACACAGGCGAAGAGGTCCAACCAAAGCCCAGCCCCCTCAAAGAAAAGATAAGAAACCTCAAAAACGAAATAAGCCTAAAGCAATGCTGAATGAAGGCAAACGAACTGAATTATTATATTTTTTAAGAGAGATAGTTTTGGAGGACGGAGCGCCAGAAAAATTAGCCGAACCTTTTATGGCTTCATTAGTAGCCAAAGGCGCAAGAGAATCAATAGATAATGCAATTGAATTCTTAGATTCAAAAATAGAAGAAGGATTCATTTCTGCAGAAACACGCGAACCTATCAAAAAAACAATGAGACGTTTTACAAAAATGCGTTAAAATGCCAAAACATCCTGAACGGAGTAATTTATCAAAATATTGGGATTTAAATCCCAAAACAATTTTTCTTAACCATGGTTCATTTGGGGCGTGTCCCAAGGAAGTTCTAGAGCACCAGTTTCAATTAAGAATAGAATTAGAAAACGATCCAGTTCATTTCTTTGACGTTACATCTAAGCAATTATGGGCCGAATCAATAGAAACGTTTGCAGATTTTATTAATGCAGATAAAGAAGGAATGATATTTGTACCAAATGCAACGTCTGGAGTTAACACAGTTTTACGTTCTTTATCATTAGAATCAGGCGATGAAATACTAGTCCCAGATCATACATATCAAGCATGTTGGAACACAGTCGATTTCGTTACTAAGAGATCTGGCGCAAAAACAGTAGTTGTACCATTACCACTTCCAATAGAGAATCCAGAGGAAGTAACAAGAACAATTCTAGCCCATACAACTGAAAAAACAAAATTAGCATTAATCGATACAGTAACAAGCCCAACAGGCATCAGATTGCCTTTTGAACAAATAGTATTCGAGCTTCAATCAAAGGGCGTTGATGTTCTTTTAGACGCAGCCCACGGACCAGGAATAGTACCTTTAGATTTGAAAAAATTAAAACCTGCTTATGCTACAGGGAATGCACACAAATGGCTGTGCACACCAAAAGGTTCTGCTTTTCTTCATATTCGAGAAGATAAACGAGCACAAATTAGCCCTCTTTCTATTAGCCACGGGGCTTCAGTAAAAGGAAACATAGATGAAAAAATACGCCTAGAATTTGATTGGACGGGCACTCAAGACATAACACCATGGTTATGCATTCCTAAAAGCATAGAATATGTTGATAGTTTAGTAGAAGGAGGATGGATTAAGATTATGGAACACAACACAAATCTAGCAATAGAAGCACGAAATATTATTCTTGAAGCATTAGAAACTCCAAAGTTGTGTCCTGATTCAATGATTGTAGGTTTGTCAGCAGTAGCTTTGCCCGGGGAAGGCGTTGTTACTACTTCAGTGCTAGAACCAGACCCTCTCCACACGTTACTCTTCGAAAAATACAGAATTCAGGTACCTGTTTTTAGCTGGCCACACCACAATGTACGTTATCTTCGTACAGCATCTTATCTTTACAATTCTTTGGAAGAATATGAGTATTTAGCAGAAGCGTTGAAAAAAGAAATCTAACCGGACATTTTTAAAACAGGCAATTGTGCGCACATTCTCATGGTGCCTGAAGAAGAGGAAATTGAGGATTTGCCGGAAGAGGAATCCGAAGAAGAAGAGCAGGAGGAAGAAATTGATCCGAATGCCCCGCTTCGGCAACCAATTGTTGCAGTTTTAGGACATGTAGATCACGGCAAAACATCCCTTCTCGATTATGTAAGAGGCACAACAGTGGTTAAACGAGAAGCAGGAGCCATAACTCAACACATAGGTGCTACCGAGGTTCCCTTTGATACAGTTTCTAAAATTTGTGGCCCATTGCTCAAGGAAGGAACGACAACACTTCCTGGTTTATTATTCATAGACACCCCAGGACATCATTCATTTACAACATTAAGAAGCCGAGGAGGGGCACTAGCAGACTTAGCGATTTTAGTCGTGGATATTACAGAAGGTTTCAAACCACAAACAATTGAATCAATAAATATTCTAAAGCAACAACAAACACCCTTTATTCTCGTGCTAAATAAACTAGATAAACTTCCAGGATGGCGCACCCGCCATGGGTCATTCTTAGCCAATAATGGAAAACAAAGTTCTACTGCTAAACAAAACTTTCAAATGAGAATGTATGAAATTATAGGAGAATTAGGAGAACACGGTTTCGATTCAGCTTTATTTTCAGAAATACAAGATTTCCAAAAGACAATAGCCTTAATTCCGACATCAGTAAAAGAGACTGGCGAAGGCGTGCCTGAATTATTCATGATTCTAATGGGACTTGCACAAAGGTATCTTAGAGGTAATTTACTCTTAGACGAAGGCTCTTCAGAGGGTACAGTAATTGAAATCAAAGAAGAAAAAGGATTAGGAAAAACCTTAGGAGTAATAATTTACAATGGAATTCTTAATTCCTCAGACACTTTAATTATTGGAGCTCAGCCAGAACCAATAGTAACTAGAGTTCGTTCACTATTAAGACCCAAACCATTGGATGAAATCAGAGACCCAAGACAACAATTCGATAATGTAAAATCCGTTGGAGCGGCTGCAGGATTGAAAGTAGTGGCTCCAGATATAGAGGGAGTAGTCGCAGGCGCTCCATTTTACAGCGCATCAAATGAAAATGAAATTGATGAAGCATTGGATAAATTATCAGATTCTATGCAATCGAATGTAAAATGTACTGATGAGGGCGTAGTTATTCGCGCCGATGCAATAGGATCGTTAGAGGCATTGGCATACGAATTATCTGCAGCAAAAGTACCAATCGTAAAAGCTTCTGTAGGGGATGTATCAAGACGTGATGTCGTAACAGCAGCCCCATCTGAAGAAGAATACCGAGCAATTTTAGCTTTCAATGTGAAAATTCATCCGGATGCGAAAACAGAATTGCACGAAACCGGAGTAAAATTGTTCGAATCAGATATTGTTTACAGATTACTAGAGGATTACCAAGAATGGAAAGGAAAGGTACGAGATAAGCAGGCACAACATTTGAGAGAAGATTTCGCTCACCCTGGAAAATTCGAGATATTAGAAGGACACACTTTCCGAACTAGAGATCCAGCTGTAGTTGGAGTAAGAGTATTGGGGGGCCGAATAGCCCTTAACCAAGGAGTTCTTACAACAGACAATTCAGTAGTTGGACATATTCAATCTTTGAGAACAGGCGAGCAAGTACTGAAAGAAGCATTACAAGGCGATGAAGTTGCAATCGCAGTCAACAATGTAACAGTAGGCCGTCAAATATCCGAAGGAGATGTGCTTTACATCGAAATGGATGAACGAGCTATATTGAAAATTAGAGAAGCTGGTGTAAAATTAGATCCTATTGAAGAAGACATAATTACTGAGATGCAATCGTTCAAAAAGAAAGACCAACCATTTTGGGGAAGATAAGATGACTTTGGAAAAAATAGGAAATACTGATTTATATCTAATAAAGAGCAAAAAAATCAACCCATATAAGGACACAATTCCTATATATATTAAATTAGAAAGCCAAAACCCTACAAAATCGATTAAAGATCGGATGGTTCATTATGTAGTTTCAAAAGCGAAGGAAGAAGTTCCCAAAGAAACGACGTTCGTGTCTGCATCAAGCGGAAATACAGGAAGTTCATTGGCTTATGTATGCAAACTTTTGAATTTCAAATGCATAATTGTCACAAATACGAAATGCAGTGAAGAAAAAATCAAAGCATGTCGAGATTACGGTGCAGAAGTAATAGTTGGCGATTCTGATGCAGCACCAGATTCAGATGAACATTATCAAAATATTGCAATAAACTTGGCCTCATCAAATCCAAATTATTTTGATTTAGACCAATACGGTAATGAAAAAAATACAGAATCATATTACAAAACATTAGGCCCTGAGATATGGGAAGAAATGGACGGTCAAATCACACATTTTGTTACAGGAGGGAGTACTTGCGGAACAATAATGGGCGTAGGAAGTTTTCTTAAGAAGAAAAAAGAGAATATCACAATAGTTTTAGCAGATCCAATAGGTTCAAGCATTTCAGGTTTTGTAATGGGCAGAGAAGTCGTATCTGATCTCGGAAGTTATGTTATTGAAGGCGTAGGAAAAGATAGCGTTCCTAAATTATTAGATAGAGAATTAATTAACTCAGTAATTGGGATAAGCGATCAAGAAGCCATAGATATGTGCCATAGATTGAAATCTGAAGAAGGCATTCATCTTGGAGGCAGTTCGGGTCTTAATGTTTCTGCAGCAGTTAAGTTAGCTTCAGCAGCAACCCCCGGCTCAAAGATTGTTACGATAGGTTGCGATTCAGGCGTTAAGTATGAAAGTAAAATCTATAATGACAATTGGCTTAGAGAAAATAATTTTTCATGAATAAATCATTTATAATAAATCTGGTCGAAATATCTCAATGAAGTGAATTCTTTTTTTACTTCATCAGAGTACTTTTCAATTTCTTCTTCTGTAATTTCACCTAAAATTAATTTTATTGCCAAATAAGGAACATTTACTTCTTCAGTAAACATTTGTGTAGAGACTCTAGGATTCAATTCAATCAAATATTCCCCTATAAATTGGACATTCAAAATCCAATCTAATTTTAATTTTTCTACAATATATTTTGTACTTTCAACAAGTTTTTGGTTAGAAGTTTGTACGAATTTCATCGCCAATCCAGCCCTTTCATTTTCACGTGTTTTTACAGGACAGAGTAGAGTTTTTCCATTCCTTACTAAAGGATCAGTAGTATGTTCCTTTCCTTCTACAAATTCCATAACTAAAAGTTCTGGAAAATCAGGATCATTTTCAAAAATTTCCTTAAATTCATTAATTGAGATAAACCGATTAATGGGGCGTTCATGAAGCAGTGCATGTTTCCGTGAAACATCATCTCTTAGAATTCTAAATCCCCTTGTTCCCTTGGAAATAGGGGGTTTGAAACAAACAGGAGTATTAGGATATCCCAAAGCTTTGACGGCATCTAAAAAATCAGATAAAGTATTGACAATTCTAAATTTAGGAATTTTAACAGG
>CAZYZI010000049.1:0-7599 GCA_964651915.1 uncultured archaeon
TGTAAACTTTTGATTACACAAGACACCGGCGTTAGAGGAACAAAAGATGATATTCCTATGAAAAGCAATGCTGATGTTGCTGTTCAAAAAACACCCTCAATAGAAAAAATTCTAGTGGTAAAAAGAACTGGAAGCTCTGTTGGGATGAAAGATGAAAGAGATGTGTGGTGGCATGATGCCTTAAGTTCCGCTAGTCCAGAATGTAATCCTGAGGAAATGGATGCTGAAGACCCTCTATTCATACTGTATACAAGTGGATCTACTGGAAAACCAAAAGGAGTAATGCATACTACAGGAGGTTACATGGTTTACACTTCAACAACACATCATTACATTTTTGATTACCATCCTGACGAAATTTACTGGTGTACTGCAGACATAGGATGGATCACTGGACATTCATACATAATCTATGGACCTATGGCAAATCGTGCTATTACAATGATGTTTGAAGGTGTGCCAAATTACCCTGATTTTGGTAGATTCTGGGAAATTATTGAAAAACATAAAGTGAACAAATTTTACACTGCACCAACGGCTTTACGTGCTCTTATGAAAGAAGGTGATGAATGGCCGAACAAATACAATTTAGATAGTTTGAAAATTCTTGGAACAGTTGGTGAGCCCATCAAAGAACCTGAATGGTTATGGTATCATAATATAATAGGAAAGCAAAAATGCCCTATTGTAGACACTTGGTGGCAAACCGAAACTGGAGGAGTTATGATTACTCCACTACCCGGAGTTACTTCAACAAAACCAGGTTCTGCCACACTTCCTTTCTTTGGAGTAGTGCCTGAATTGTTAGATGATGAAGGAAATGTCCTAGAGGGAAATAATGTCGAAGGAAATTTAGCTATCCAAAGACCATGGCCTAGCATAATGAGAACGGTATACGGTGACCATCAAAGGTTCTTTGAAACTTACTTCGAGAAATTCCCCGGAAAATATTTCTCAGGAGATGGATGTAAGAGAGATGAAGATGGTTATTATTGGATAACTGGAAGAGTTGATGATGTTATTATTGTCTCCGGGCATAATCTTGGTACTGCAGAAATAGAAGGATCCATCGGAGGACACCCCTCTGTTGCTGAGGCTGCAGTGGTAGGATATCCTCATGAGATAAAAGGAAATGCAATCTATGCATTTGTAACATTGAGAACTGGGCACGAGGTGACTGCCGATACTAAAAACGAAATTGTTAAGAGAGTAAGAGCCGATATTGGACCTCATGCGTCCCCTGAGAAGATTCAATTTACTGAGGGATTACCAAAAACAAGGTCTGGTAAAATAATGAGGCGTATCCTAAGAAATATAGCTTCTGATAAAGTTGATGAATTAGGTGATATTTCTACACTTGCAGATCCAAGTGTTGTTAGTTCACTAGTAGATGAACGAATCTAAGCTTGGGGCTGGACCATTTTTTCTGGATTTAGAATCTTAATTAGCTCTTCCTCAGAAAGATCTGTAAGGTCAAGGGCTGTTTCTAGAACAGTTTGTCCTGTTGCATGGGCTTCTTTTGCAATTTTAGCTGCCTTTTCGTAGCCAATTACTGGAGCAAGTGTTGTTGCCAGCATCAAACCTGACATCAAAATCTCAGGACCTTTTTCAGTAGCCTCAATACCTTCTATACATTTTTCAACAAACACCTGAGAAGAATTAGAAAGCAATGAAATTGCTTGAAGGAGATTATGAGCTACAAAGGGCATCATTGTATTCAATTCAAAGTAACCTCCTTGTGCACCTTGAACTAGAGCGGTATCGCAAGCTACAACCTGTGAAGCTGCTTGTATTACAGCTTCTGGAATAACTGGATTAACTTTACCTGGCATTATTGAAGAACCTGGTTGAACTGCAGGCAATGCAATCTCGCCAATACCTGCTCGAGGACCTGAACCCAATAATCTAAGATCATTAGCAATTTTCTGCATATTAACTGCTAAACCTCTCAATGCAGAACTAGTCGTAAGTGCACCATCTAGACTTGATTGTGCCAAGAAATGATTATCTGTCTCATAAACTTCGACACCCGCAAATCTTGTAATGTGTTGACAAGCAATCATAGAGAATTTTGGATGTGTGTTAACTCCAGTACCAACTGCTGTACCTCCTAATGCTAAAAGAGATAATTCATCTTTAATCAACAATAGTCTGTCAAGTGAACGCTCAATTAATCCTGCATAACCCACAAATTCTTGCCCTAACCGAATAGGTGTTGCATCCATCAAATGCGTACGTCCGGTTTTGATTATAGGCATAAATTCCTCAGCTTTATCTTCAAGAGACTTCTGGAGGGCAACTAATGATGGGCAAAGTGATTCTTCAATATCTAAAAGTGCTGAAAGATGAATTGCCGAAGGAATAACATCATTTGATGATTGACCCTGATTAACATGGTCATTTGGATGAACCTTGGAACCTAAGGATTTAGAAGCTAAATTAGCTATAACTTCATTTGCATTCATATTCGTAGAAGTTCCTGAACCTGTTTGGAATACATCTACTGGGAAATGATCATCATAATCTCCCTCTGCAACAGCCAACGCTGCATCCACAATAACATTTTTCATTTCCTCATCTATAACACCTAATTCGAGATTTGCTTCAGCTGAACCTGCTTTAATGAATCCTAAAGCTCGGATGAATGAACGGGCCATACGAAAACCACTTACTGGGAAATTCAAGACTGCACGTTGTGTACTTGCCCCCCAAAGTGCCGATTCAGGGACTTCCATCTGCCCCATTGTATCAGATTCTGTTCGAGTATATGGATCTGAAGGGAGACTACCTGCAAGCGACATCGAACTTTCGACCTTTTTAGCCGGTTTTGATTTGATAGAATTGCGTAATTTTTCTTTTTGACTCTCAGGACACACAAAAAGGCCATATTTTGGGAATTTTACATGCCCCTCATTCAAATTTTCCATGTGAACTTGAAGCATAGAATTGATTGAAAGGTCTGAATAACATGCTTCTACGTATTCTTGGAGGCTATTTCTGACTTCTTTAGTGACTCGGATAGATGTATAGTCTATTTTAGACATATTATCGTCATGAAAGAATGTGTATTAAAAGGTATGCATTTTGCATAAGTATGCATTTTGCATACATAAATTAAGCTAAAAAATACCTTATTTTACAAAAAATGCTGTTTTCACACTTAAACTGGAGCGTAATCTGGAGGGTTATGTGGATCCCAGCAAGTTACATACCTTTCATCAAGATCATCTAAGCGTTTCATCAAAGAATCTGAGATTTCAAAATCAAAAACTGCAAAATTTTCAATTATTCGATTTTCATTAACTGATTTCGGAAGAACAACCATGCCTCGCTGCATTGCCCAACGAATCAAGACTTGGGCAGGTGTTTTGCTCATTTCCTCGGAAATCGCCACTAAACGCTCTTCATCCATCCTTTTAGCATGAACTAATGGGCTGTATGCTTCAATTATTATATTCTTAGAATTGCAATATTCCAATAAATCTTTTTGATAATGATAAGGGTGGAATTCAACCTGATTAGCTGCAGGTATAACTCCAAATTTACTCTCTAATTCCTCCAAATTTTGTATAGTAAAATTACTTACGCCTATCGACCTACAAAGTCCTCTCTCTTGTAATTCGATAAATGCCTTCCAAGAATCATTTCTTTTGTCCTTCAAAGGCCAATGAATAAGGTACAAGTCAATGTAATCACAACCTAACCTTGCTAAACTTTTTTCACAGGCTTCAATGGCCGTATCATAACCCTGATCTTTATTCCATAGTTTAGTTGTAATAAACAGTTCTTTCCGGTCTACATTGGCATCTTTAACTGCCTTACCAACATCTGATTCATTATCATATGCTCTTGCAGTATCAATATGTCTGTATCCTGCATTAATAGAATCCAAAACAGCTCTGTATGTTGCTTCACCTGGCTCTGATTTCCAAGTACCTAAGCCCACTACTGGAATTCTATTACCATCATTCATAGTCATGTACAATTGATCTGTCATAATTCCCCAAAGAACGGTGCTAAATTAATTATTTGTACATGTCAACAAGAGTATCATGCAAATGTCCATTGGTAGCCATCCACTCTTTCGTATCTAATGTATATGGTTCACCCTGATAATTAGTGATTTTTCCACCTGCTTCCTCGAGTATAATTAAGCCTCCAGCCATATCCCAAGGGTGGGCGCCTGAAACGATATATCCTTCAAGTCTACCTGAAGCAATATAAGCCATAGAAAGTGCAGCTACACCTAACTTTCTAACAGATTGTATTTCTCTTTCTAAATCTACTAATTTATCTCCTAATTTCTGATAATATTCGCCTTGCCTTTCATAGGGTAAACCGCATGCAATAATCGATTTTTTCAATTCTTTAACATCGGAAACATGTATTCTTCGAGGAGTACCTTTGTTATAGAGATCATTCACATAAGCTCCAGTACCTTTTACAGCATAAAATAATTCTTTGCGTAATGGATCTGTGATTACACCAACTAAGGGCTCATTACCCTTACACAAACCAATTGAAGGGCCAAAAATAGGAAAAGAATGTGCAAAATTAATAGTTCCATCTAAAGGATCAACGACCCAGACTTTTTCGCCGGGAAAACTTGTACCCTCTTCGGCCATTATACCATAATCAGGAGTTAGTTCTTTCAATATCTTTGTAATTTCTTCTTCACATTTGTGATCGACTTCGGTAACAACATCTATATCTGATTTGTAATCTAGCTGTTTGTAACTGCCATAATTCTCTAAAATAATCTCTGAAGCCTTAATTGCAGCTTGAATTGCTACCTCCAGTTCATTTACTGGCAAAGAAAATCAACTACTCCTTGGAAAAGTGGCCTACCATCACCAGGTCCATCAGGATTCATGCCTGATGAGGTCCAATCTGTATGTTGCCAACCATGGAAAACACGCTCAGGATGAGGCATCATTCCCAAAACATTACCTTTAGGATTAGTTATACCTGCAATATCATGGGCAACACCATTAGGATTCCAAGGATATCCTGGATTGAGGTTACCTTCGGGACTACAATATCTAAATGCAATTTGTTTATTTTTGTCTAATTCTTCAAATTTTTCTTGACCCATCATCAATTTGCCCTCTGCATGAGCATTAGGTATTGATAAAACCTGATTTGTTTCGTAATTTTGTGTAAAAAAACTCTGAGAATTTGATTCGACACGAAGATGAACATGTCGGGCCTCGAAACGACTAGAATCATTAGTGTGTAATACAGCATCTGGAACCACACTAGTACCCGATTCTGTACCAGGTAACGCCCCCAATTCAACTAAAATTTGAAAACCATTACAGACACCTAGTACTGGCCTTCCCTCATTTATATACTCGTCGACCTGAGATTGTAACCCTGATTTTACACGTGACGCAAAGATTGCACCGGCTCTAACATAGTCTCCTGAACTAAAACCACCTGGAAAATAAAGTGCATCATAATCCATCAAATTTCTACACTTAGATTTTTCAACATCTCCCAGCAATTGTTTCAAATGAATCTTCTCAGCATTACAACCTAATGAGGAGAAAGCGGCTGCTGATTCATCTTCGCAGTTAGTACCTTCAATCCGAATAACTCCCACTCGAATTTCTGATGGATCTGGCATTACTATTTGCCATAAGCAATGGGATTAAAACTATGACCTATTGAATTTATTCGTAAACCCAAGACTGGCTATCTTGTGTCCATTCATTCAAACCATCTGGGAACCACAAACCAAGTTCGAACTCAGCCGTTTCAGCTGCATCAGAACCATGAATCATATTGTATCCTATATCCATTCCAAAATCTCCGCGAATAGTTCCTGGAGCTGCTTCACGACCATTAGTAGGACCAATTAGATTACGAGCAACACCAATTGCATCTTGGCCAGACCAAGCCATACAGACTACAGGTCCACTTGTTATAAATTTGATTAAACCAGGGAAAAATGGTTTTGATGAATGTACATCATAATGTTTCTTGGCTATTTCTTCAGTTGGTATAATTTGCTTAAGACCAACTAGTTGCAAACCCTTCCTTTCAAAACGTTGAATTATTTCTCCAACCAAACTGCGTTGTACGCCGTCGGGCTTTACCATTACGTAAGTTGTTTCTGTACTCATTTACTTCTCTTGGAACGTGAAATATCTGTCCAACGTGTACGTGCTGGAACTCGATTTAACTCCAAATAATTTTTCTTAGCTTTAGAACTGATAAAATATAGAACTTGTCCAGTCTTCTTTACGTACATCATACCAGTTCCTGGGGGAATTGGTTTTCCTGTGAATGAACATGTTTTAGTTTCTGCCATTTTATCTCCTATCTAGTGCTTTAGCTTCTCTTGAAGAATCCATTAACAATAATTGATCTCCAATATCTACTGGACCAACTACATTTCTTCGGATAATTCGACCTCGATCGTCTCCATCTAAAACTCGAACTTTGACAGAAGAGGCTTCGCCTCTCATTCCCGTACGACCGAGAACTTCAACTACTTGTGCTGGGATTCCGTCCATGTTTATTTCTTAGCTGATTCGATTGCTTTGACTACTTCTTCCAATGATCCTTTCTTCTTACCAATTTCAGTGATGGCTATTGCTGCTGTGGTTACTTTCAAACCTGCTGCTTTTCCAAGCTCATCTCTTGAAGGAACGTAAGTGTATGGGATTTGCTTTTCTTCACAAAGCATAGGAAGATGTGCTAAAATCTCAGGTGGTTCTACATCTAAAGCCATAATCACTAGCTTAGCTTGACCACGTTCAATTAATTTGGTTACTTCATTAGAACCTTTTCTTACTTTGCCGCCGTCACGTGCTGTTTCAGCTGCTAAGTATGCTTTCTCGGATAGCTCTTTTGGAGCTTCGTATGTTACGAATAACGGATTTGCCATTTTTTTACCTCTTTCGGACGAATGTCTTCATCAGTCACTGGTTACCCATGTGGGTTCGCGACTACGAAAGGGGGGCTATTTAAACATGCTCGAAATGCACGATAATCATGGGCATTACAGTATACACGACAGCACCTGATGAGACCACCTCTGAACAAATAGCAAAAGAATGTGTTGAAGAAGGTCTTGCTGCTTGCTGTAATTTTTGGCCTGTTCGCACAGTCTATTCTTGGGAGGGGGAATTGAAGGATGATACTGAACACATTATATTCATAAAAACCAGTAAAGAAAAATTCGATGATTTAAAAAAGTATATCGTTAAAAACCACCCTTATTCAATGCCTGCTATCGTATCTATCCCTTGGGATGATGCGTATGAGCCATATCGAAAATGGGTAGACAAAAATGACTGAATATGATGTAATTGTTTGTGGTGGCGGTCCAGCCGGATCTACGACTGCATTCTATGCTGCTAAAGCTGGAATGAAAGTTTTGCTTATAGATAAATCAAAATTTCCAAGAGATAAGGCATGCGGCGGATTACTTACAGCAAGATTATTCGATGAACTACCTGAATTAGAACCATACATCAAACCAATAATTGAATGTCCCTCAAATGATGTTCATTTATATTCGCCTTCTATGAAATACAAAATTGATTTTGAATTCCCGGAAGGAACTCCATGGAATATTACTCGTGAAGT
>CAZYZI010000050.1:0-7562 GCA_964651915.1 uncultured archaeon
ACAGGAGGGGGAGAAGCATGGCTTGTATTAGAAAACGAAAAATCTCCATTTGAAGGCGGAGTTACGATAAAAGCTAGAATGCCTCGCAAAAAATTATATCCTGTTGAAGCTTTATCTGGTGGAGAAAAATCATTAGTTTCAATGGCTTTCATATTCGCAATTCAAGGATATGATCCAAGTCCTTTCTACTTATTAGACGAACCTGACCAAAATTTAGATGGTGTAAATACTGAACATATTGGAAGAGCTATCGCATTACAAGCAAACGTAGCGCAATTCTTGGTTGTTAGTTTACATCACGCCGCACTTAGAGAATCGGACAATGTAATTGGAGTGTTTATGGGAGATGATGGTGTATCTCGATTACACCAAATTAGAGATGTTGAAACATTCTTATCTTCTCTACCTGTCGAAGCTGAGGTGGGTGCTTGAGTCAGGTTGTAAATCACTTGCTATTTCATAAAGCCATGATTGGAGTAGATTCTGAGAAAATTGATCAATACATTAATATTGCTTCAGGAATTGGTTCAACTGCTGAAGTTTCAACTATAGAGGATCCATTTACCCGAAGTGTTACGCTTCTTTTCATGCTTGTAAAAGAGCATGGCTTGGATCCTTGGTCTTTAGATCTTAAACATACAATCCAGGAATATCAAAAATATGCCGTTAAAGAAGATGATTTAGATTTACCTTTAGCCGGTTCTGTCCTTGGCTGGGCTTGGGATGTTCTTAGATTAAGAGCTACTGGAGCTATAGAAGCTACAGAGCCAATACCTGAACCTCAACCTGAATGGGTTGATTTCGATTTTGGTTGGGAACCAACATATGCTGAACAATTAGAAGACAGTTCTGAACCTCCGATAGAAGAAAGTGTTCTATTCCAAGGCGAAAGACGTGTTACTTTGATGGAATTAGTCGGCGCCTTAGAAGATGCCAGGAATATGGAAACTGAACGTCAAGAAAGGCTAGAGAGAAGAAAACAACTTCGAGAAGCTCGACAATCTGTTCTTACCGAAGTGGCAGAAAGATTGGGTGAAAAATTACATAATGACGATCCAAGCCAATACAAAGAGAAAGTTTGGCAAAAAATAAATGAATTTAACGGAAAACCAATACCTATTGGTGATTTACTTGACCGGCCTGAAAAAGCAAGTGTTGTCCGAACTTTTGTAGGTTCTTTATTTTTAGCTAGAGAAGGCCGAATTGATATTATACAAAAGAATTTGGAAAATCATAACATTTATGTCAAAAATTTGGAGAGTGCTGGATGAATGAAATAATGGCTGTAGAAGCAGCGTTATTCTCGGCCGGTCGCGCTTTAGATGCTACTGAAGCTGCTGAAGCAACTGGTTTGTCGAGAAATAAAGCAATTGGTGCCTTAGATTCACTAGTTGAATTGTACAAAAATAGAGAAGGAGCTTTAGAAATTGTAAAACTTGGCCACAAATATGCTTTACAATTGAAAACGGAAGCAGTGGAATATGGTCGAAGACTAGCTCCACAAGAAATTCCTTCATATCTTCTAAGAACTTTAGCATTAATAGCTCATGAACAACCTATGCTGCAGAAAGAATTGAAACAAAAATTAGGTGACAAAGTTTACGAACATGTTGGAGAATTAGTAGAATTAGGCATGATACAACGTGATAGAAAAGGAAGAAGTTTTGAGCTAAGCGTTACTGAAGCATTTATGGAGTATTTTGGTATTAACGCTGAAAATCAAAATGAGCTTAAGGCTTATTTGGAACAAGCGTTAACAAGCTAATGAACGGACCTGGCCTGCTTGAATTAGTCGTCATTTTATTTTTAGTATGGGCTTTTCTCGGCCCTCAAAAAATGACTGAAGGAGCTCATGCTCTTGGAAAAGCATATCGTGAATTTCGAGGATATACGTCGTCAATAAATTCAAATATTTCTAAAAAAGATAAAGTTCGTTCTTCAGCCGAAAGATTAGGGATTGATACGGCTGGAATGAATCAAGAAGAGATTAAATCTGCAATTGTAGACAAATTGTCAAACGAATAAACCATAATGTCTTAGACATTATGTCACAACCTTGATATAGTTACACTTGTCCATTACTAACATGCATCCGGTAAAAGCAATAGCATTAGCTATCATTTTTTTGCTATCAGCCCTAGCTCCTGGAATGAATGTTGAAGCTGCGAATGATGCAAGAACTGATACAGATACTGGATACCTTAGTGAGAAGTGGCATGCTGGATTAGGAACTGGTGTTGGAGCTTTGAACTCTATCAAAACTGCTGACATTGACCTTGATGGGGAAGATGAACTAATTTTTGGTAATTCTCGAGGATATGTCCATGTCCTAGATTGGGACTCCAGCAATGATGGTTGGTCTGAAGAATTCCATACTGTTGATATGGGAGGTCCTGTAAAGGGAATGGCAATTGCTCAAATTGATGATGACGAACAATTAGAAATTGCAGTCGGCTACAATTGGAATGCTGATTCAGGAAAAGTAAAGATTATTGATGGAATTTCACTTCTTGCTGAAACAAACTGGTCTTCTGGTATTTCTTGGTCTCATACTCAATGGACTGAAGGGTGGCCTTACGGTTTGGCAATGGGTGATCTTGATGGTGACGAAAGAGCTGAACTCGCAATGAGTGGTGACCGTGGATTCCTATGGGTTGTTGATACTGATAAACCTGAAATTTATGTTGGAAGAGATATTACCTATGATGAAGCTGAATGGTATGTCGATGTTGGGGCTAAAACTGGCGGTAGCACCTTAGAAAATACATGGGGTTTAACTTTTGGTCAATTTGATGAAGATGAGGCCTTAGAAGTTGCCGTAGGAAGTAAACAAGGTTGGATTGCAGTCTTTGATGGTGAAACTGAAGAACTTCAGTGGAAATATGATATGGATGGTAGTAGTGGGGCTGACAGTCTTTGTTACAGCTTAATTTCTGCTGATTTAGACGGAAATGACATTGATGAATTGGTTGTTCCTCAACAAAATAAGTTAACTGTCTTTATTGATGGAGATAGAGATGTCCGTGTGGAAGACACGAGTGTCAAAAGCGGTTATGGATTAGATAGCGAAGATTTGTTTGGAAATGATAATGAAGAATTAGTTGTTGCTGACGGTAGCGGAAATATTAGAATTATGGGATTAGTTGGTTCAAGTTTAACAACTTATCAAGAGTGGAATGGAGGATATCCAATGAACACTGGAGGTGGAGTTACTATCTCAATGAATGGGCATGATAACCCATGGATTGTTCATGGAAGTGATGCTGGAATAGTGCGCGCTTGGGAAGTTACCTCACAAACCAATCATGATTTAGCTTGGACGAGTGAAGCTGGTGAAAATGATAATCTCCTCTATTCTCTTGAAGGAGGAAGCAATTATGGTGTAGCTATGGGAAATCTGGATGATGATGATAACCTAGAAGTTGTTGTAGGTTCTGGTTCAGGAAGAATTTATGTTTTTGATGGAAGTACATATGAGAATCAATGGGTAAGTCCTGCACTTGACAAAATTCCTATCGGTATTGCCATAGGTGATGTTGATAATGATGGAAATAATGACATTGTAGTTACGACTGGGAATCCTGGTGAACCTAAGGATGATGAGGGTAATGGTGGTGAAGGGTATCTGTATGTTTTTGAAAGAAGTGGAAGTGATTTTACTCAAGCTTTCAAGAGTAGCGACATTGATGCGTCTTGGGGTGTTACAATCTCTGAATTAGATGGATCAAGCAATCCTGAAATAGGAATTGCAACAGGATATCTTGAAATTATTGATGCAACTTCTGGAACCACAGAATTGCATGGTGCTGTCAAAGTATGGGGATATAGTGGTTCAAGCTATTCACAAGAATGGACATCTGGAAATATTGGGCAAATCGTAGGAGGTATCGACAGTGGTGATCCTGATGATGATGGAGATAATGAACTTGTAGTTGGAACTGGAGGAGACAATAGAGAAGGTTCCGAAGAAAATGCCGAAGTAAGGGTTTATCGGCGTTCTGGCGGAAGCTACACTTTAGAAGGTTCTGTGATAAATCCTGCAAGATATGCTGCGTATGGAATTGAAGTAGGGGATGTCAACAATGATGGAAAAGAAGAAATCATAGTAGGAACTGGTGAAAAAGGCCAAAGTAAACCTCGATTGATTATTTATGATGGAAGTACACATGCTGAAGAATACTCAAAAGATGTTGATAGTAATTCTGTTTGGGGGATAGAAGTAAGTGATTTCGATAGCGATGGAGAACCTGAATTAATTTATGGAACTTCTGGTGGAGAATTGTTTATTTATGATGGTATGGAACCGGGATCTTTTGAAGCAAAAACAAGCGCTTTGTCTACTAAAGCCGGACACTATGGTGGAATTGCTATAGGTAATGCGGATAACGATGGTCCCTTGGAAATGGTTGTAGGAAGTGATGCTTACCTATGGATGTTTACTACAGAAGGGCAAACTAACAAACCTGATTTAGCCATCGAAGGAACTGAAATATCATATCTTCCTGAAAATCCAGATGAGGATGAAGATATTACAATTAATTTGAGCATCGTCAATTATGGTGGTGCTGATACAACAAAATGGAGAGTCAAGGTCTATGATGGTGATCCTGATGCTGGTGGAAAGAAAATAACCGAATTCAGTTGTGATGCTACTGAGTCTGATCAAAGAGAAGGTTGTAAAGCATTAAGCAGCGGAGAATCTGCCTCTTTCGAAGTAATTTGGTATGGCATACAAACCACTCCTGGATACCATGAAATCTATGGTTTAGCCGAGGACACAAATCAACCTAGACAAGAAACCCGTTTTAGTAATAATAAAGATTTTACAACTATTGAAATAGAAGAAATTCCAAATGATAGGCCTGTAATTGATGCGTCAATCGATAAGGATATTCTTTGGGTTGATGAATCTGCACGCATAGATGCTGGAAATTCGTATGATAATGAAACCACGAATGGTGAACTTGATCGTGCTGACGGTGATGCTGATTTAACTTATCGCTATTATTACGATGGAGGATGGACTTCTTGGATTGGCGATTATACTTGGGATTTGAGCTTCTCTACACCTGGTGAGAAGGAACTCATTGTTATTACAAGAGATGAAAGAAGAAAAGAATCCGAACAAAAAACTCTAACGGTTGAAGTTAAAGCAAATACTCAACCTATAGCTGTGTTAAAAACAAATTTAACTGAAGCTGCGTCTGGAGACTTCATTACATTTGATGTAAGTGATTCATATGATCCAGATGGTCGTTCAGAATTAGAATATCGATTTAGTTTTGGAGATAACGTTTATTCGGATTGGGTAAAGGAAGGCCAAACTGTCAGACTTTATCGAAATGCATTCTTTACAGGAGCTAATGGTGGTGAATTGCAATTAGATAGTGGTGAAGAAGTCTTGAGAGATAATTTCGGCATTATACGTATATTTAGATTAATGGACGGAACAAACACTGCAATTGCTGATTTGAACCTTGGAGAGGGGCTTTTCCTATTAGAAGTAATAAACAGTAAAATAACTTCAAACGGATATAATTACACACTACCTCCATTATCAGAAAATAAAATTTACAGTACCCAAATAATGGCTCGTGAATTATCTGAAACTGGAGCAGATGAAGTTTTAGCAAGTAGCTGGTCTCAAATGATACCAATTAACATTTATTTGCCAGAAAATGAAAATCCTATTGTAAGTGCTAAAGCAGGTATTTTCGTAAATGGTGTTGGTCTTTTCAGTGATACTGTAGATTATGCTAAAACTGGAGATGAAATTACCTATTCTGGTGCTGATACTTTTGATCCTGATGGTGATGATTCTAAACTTGAATATTCTTGGAAGATTGTAGATTCTCGAGGCTCTAGCATTAATCTTCTTGGAGATAAAACTAAGAAAACTTTCCAACGAACTTACAATGATCCTGGAACATATACTGCTATTTTGACTGTAACTGATGAACGTGGCGGAATTGGAACATGGCAAGTTGATGTTATTGTAAGTAAAAGTGGCGGATATGATAACTTAGACGACGATGAAGATGGTCTTAGTAACACAGCGATTGCAGGAGCAGCAGGATTGGGTGTTGCTGTTTTAGCTGGATTAGCTATAGGAATAAGAAAAATGGGAGGAGGCGATGGTGATGGATTTGATGATATGTTTGAAGATGTTCCATCTGGCCCTCTAGAATTGAATTGTCCAACATGCAATGGTTTAATTTCAATTGCAACCACTCAAAGACCTATCCAAGTTGGATGTCCTATGTGTCAATCACAATTTGTAATTCGTGAATGAGCCTTTCATTAGGTAAACTAAAACTAGATGGCAAATGCCATGTCATGGGAATACTGAATGTTACTCCAGATAGCTTCTACGATGGTGGATGGCACTTTGATTCAATTAATACTCAAAAAAGAATAGAAGATATGATTGCTGAAGGTGCTGAAATCATTGATATTGGAGGAGAATCGACCCGGCCTGGTTCTAAACCAGTAAGTGTAAAAGAAGAATTGGAAAGAGTAATTCCTGCAATTGAATTTATCAAAAGTATATCAGATATTCCAATTTCGATAGATACTCAGAAAGCTGAAGTTGCAAGAAAAGCTGTAGAAGCTGGAGCTTGTGTTGTAAATGATGTTGGCGGTTTACGAAATAATGATATGATTTCTTTGATTGCTGAGCTGCAAATACCGGTGATAATTATGCATATGCAAGGAACTCCGGAAAACATGCAAAAGAATCCCCAATATGCTAATACTGTGCAGGATATCAAGAATTGGCTTGAAGAACGAATAAACGCTGCAGAAATAGCTGGAATCAAGCGTTCTAACATAATTGTTGACCCTGGAATTGGTTTTGGTAAAAATTTGAAGCATAATTTGGAAATTTTAGGTGGTTTAAGTGAACTCAAAAATATGGCTGGTGGAGTATTGTTAGGTGCAAGTAGAAAATCATTCATTGGCTTCCTGACGGGAGCTGAAGATAGTGATCGTTTGACTGGTAGTTTAGCATCTGCAATGATTGGTGCTACGGAAGGTGTGGACTTAGTAAGAGTTCATGACGTTAAAGAAACTCGAAGAGCAATAGATGCAATCAATGCTTTAAGTTGATTTAATCAAGCTGTTTGTACGGTTGATACTTTAGTTCCTATTTCAGAAGTAGTAGAGTCTAAAGTAACGCCAAGATAGATAACGGTAATAGTTGTAGTATATTCTATATTCAAAGGATCGCCCCTGTCAATTTTATCTTTAGTTACGGGGTCCAAATTATTTAATTCAAATTTATCATAAATTTTCTCACCACTTCCCAACGTATATTCAAACGTAAAATCGCCCTCTGTAGTTGGGTTAGATTCCAGAATTTTAAGATGGATTAAAACATCAATACTTTTGTCAAAATAGCCCATCTTTGGAATATCAAAACCAATGTCGCCAACAATAGACTCTTTGTCTTCTGTTAATTGAAAATTGGCGTCTGTTACATGATCTTCAAGATTGATGTTTACATGGTCATCATACATCTTGTAAACGTCAGCTCCGGCTGCGAGAACTACTACAATAATTGC
>CAZYZI010000051.1:0-7559 GCA_964651915.1 uncultured archaeon
TTATTACAGATTTACCAAAAGATGGGGTCTTATAATTATGCTAATTAATTTTAAATATGACTGGCAGGTCGAAAAATTATGGCAAAAGAAAAGAAAGGCCAAGGTTTTCAATCTGCCGCAGGATTGATTCGTTACTTTGACGCAGAGGACAGTAATGCTATTCAAATATCAAAGTGGGCTGTTATTCTTACCTGTATTCTAACTATAATGGTTGTGGAAATTGCAGCCGCCATAGGTCGAGAAATTAGTTTATATGTTTTAGCTATTGGATTAGTAATAATCATTCTCAATGAAATAAGATCAAGACGTGCAGATTCAGTGTAATTTTATTAATCTACACCCTAATTCATAATCAATGAAGCTTTGTGACTCTTGTGGATTCTATGTTGGACCTGAAGACATAAAGTGTAGACAGTGTTCAAAACCTATACTCGGCAGACAAGTGTTTGAAGAAATAAAATATACACCTCAGAAGGAAGCTAAAGTACCACAAACTAAAAGTTTTGAAAAAATAACCTATTTTAAACCAAAAAGTAAACTATACAACTTTACGCGTAAGGTAGTAATCTTACTAATCCTTACTGGCATTATTATAGCACCTCAAACACAATCATTAGTTAAAGAAGGTATAGATTATTGGGATGAAATCAACAAACCATATTACAATATTCCAGAAAGTATTGAACTAACAATGGTTCGTAATTTTACAATAAAACTGCAACATAGTGGTGATGGATATTCAGACTACACCCTAGTAGTTAGTAAACCTGGAGATAGACCCATTTGGCCCCAGCAAGATGAAAATAATTGGCAAACTGTAATGGATTTCTCTGCAATCCCAGAATATGAAGAAACTGAAGAAGGCAGAATGAAATGGGAAAATAGAATTGAAGGAAACGAGAGAGATTACATTGAACTTGAATATACGGTAAGAGTCAACACCTTACGACCAGAACTGAAACCTGATGATTCAGGAACAATAACTGACATACCTGAGGGATATGATTCTTATTTGCAAGATGAATGGTTAATTGAGCCAACATCACCTGAAATAATAGATTTAGCCAATCATCTTTCTAACGGAACGGAGAGGAATGTCATTAAAATTCTACAAAATATTTATAATTATATTACTTTTAATTACACATACAAACCGTCATCTATACCAAAAAGTTGTGATGAAACAATAGAAAACAAGATTGGTGACTGCGATGATTTCTCAATTTTATTTACTTCCATTGCCAGAGCTGCGGGAATCCCTACATGGCTGGAACTGGGGCAGATACCTGCATTCATTGACAATAGAGGCGGATGTGACCTAAGAGATTGGGGAGGGCATGCCTGGATTAATGCAGTAGTTCCTCTAAGTGATGGAAGTGTAACTGTTGTTAACATTGACTTAGCAAATTCCTACTTTATGTGGATGCCAGCCTATAGAATCTCAGATTGGGTAGACGATGGAAATGGAGATAATTTATATTCATACTATTATTTATTCTCTAGTAAAGGAACTGCAGCCTCAACTGCATTAGACAATTCATATATTTCTGATTGTAAAATTATAGGGAATCTAAAACTAGATGAAGTATGAAAATAAAGCAATTTGAAGAAGAACAATTAGATGAACTTATGCTATTTCTTGATGAAAATTTAAATGAAAATTATGAGAGAATAGTTTTTCTTAATATACGGAAAAGGTGGCCTGAAGGATTTTTGACTGTGATTGCAGATGAAAAGATAGTGGGGGCTTGCTGTGGTGCAATATTACCAAATGACAAACTACGTGTTCTAATTTTAGTCCTTAATGAGAATTATCAAAAAAAGGGAATTGGAAAAGATCTAATGAATAAAATGATAGATGCTAGCAACATCTTCGGAGTTAAGAAAGTAACTTTGGAAGTTCGAAAAGATTCTGAAGCAATCAAATTTTACAGAAGGCTAGGTTTCTCGAGCGTAGACGTACTACCTTGCTATTACCAAGATGGATGTGATGGAATAGTAATGGAAAAACAACTTTAAATTAACTATTTATTGAGGAAGAGTAACCGGAAGCTTTTTATAGGGGCCTGAATCCGACGAATCCTCGATATAGGGGCTAAAAATGAAATCTAAAAACGACGAAGAAAAAGTTGACGAGATTACGGCCTGTCCTGATTGTAAAAGTACTCACTTGAAAAGAGATTACGATCATGCTGAGATAGTTTGTGCTGACTGTGGTTTAGTTTTAGAAGATAACATAGTTGATACAGGACCTGAATGGAGGGCTTTCGATATGCAACAAGAAAATGCTCTTGCAAGAGCAGGACCTCCTATGTCTACAACTTTACCTGATAAAGGTTTATCAACAGAAATTTCCCCTACAAATCGTGACTATTATGGTAGATCTATTTCAAACCGTAATCAATCAATGCTCTTTAGAATGCGTAAATGGCAGAGACGTGCCAGAGCATCTAAATCAGCTGAAAGAAACATGGCTGTAGCTATGCGCGAAATGCAGGCTGTAGCTACAAACCTTAAGTTACCAAGGAGAATTCAAGAAACTGCTGCTTTCATTTATCGTAGAGCTATCCAAGAACAATCACTAAGTGGTAGAGCTATAGAAATGGTAGCTTGTGCAGCACTATATGCTGCCTGTAGACAAGAAGGAGTTCCTAGAACTTTAACTGAGATTAGTAGACATAGTAGATATTCCAGGAAAGAAATTTCCAGAACATACCAAGTTATGGTTAAAGCATTGAAAATGCACTCAATGCCACCTCTACCTGAAGATTATCTGCCAAGAATATGTTCTAAATTAGAACTATCTCCTAAAGTCGAAGGAGCTGCAAGAGATCTTCTAAGGGCTGCTCAAGATGTTCCTTTAACAAATTCAGTTCCTATCTCTTTAGCTGCTGCTGCAGTTTACATTGCTTCAATCGTAAATAACGAAAGAAGAAAACAGAAAGATGTAGCCAGAGCTGCAGATTTGACTGAAGTTACCATTAGAAGCCGTTACAAAGAAATGGCTCAATTCTTGAATATAGATATCCATATCTAAAGTGTTCTATAATCAGGGATGTAAAACCCATGATTGATGAACAAATCTTCAGACGCTTCAACCATACGATAGCTGCATGTTTTGTAATCTATTTTCTATTCCCTGCTGAAATATTCGGTTTGCAGAGAAGTTATTTCATAATATTATTTTGGCTCTTAGTCGTTGCTATAGAAACGGCACGCCTTACTAATGGTATTAAAATATTAGGAATGAGAGATTATGAAAAAGATAGAATTGCCAGTTTTGTTTGGTTTGCAACCGGTTCTTGTCTGCTTTTAGGGATTTATGAAATGGGCTTTTTCCCTCAAAATCTAGTTATTGCAACCATAATAATGGCTGCATATACCGATCCAGTTATTGGAGAGGCTACCAAAAAATGGGGAGACAAAAATGGAATTATATGTGGATTAGTATGTAGTTTTATTATATATCAAACCATTGTCGCTAACTTAATTTATTCAGTAATCGGCAGTATTATTGCTATAATCTCTGAAAGACCAAAAATAAAGTGGTTTGATGATGATTTAGCAATGCAAATAGTACCAATAATTATTTTGGTTATATTAAATTGGTTTGAACTATTACCTGACTTAGTAAAAGACGGTATAATCATTGGAGGTGGAATATGAATGTAACTAAATTATACATATTAGTTCTTTATTTGGTTGCTATTCTTTGTTCTATTCTTTTTATTTTAAAAGAACATTATAATATAGCCATATTATTAATTCTGGGAAATGCTTGGCCTGGTTACAAACTTGCAGAATCATTGATGAGGGAAAATGAAGATTAATTACAATAGAAGATGGGAGGAAATAAGACAAAATCTTGGAGATAGTGACGCATTTGTCTGCTCACTACCCGGAAATACAAGATATTTAGCTAACTCTGAGTCGCCACCTGGTTGTCCTCCTGGATCTACAATGAATTTTGTGATTATACCATCTAAAGGAGAACCAATAGCAATTACCTCCTCTCTTGAAGAACACAGATGTAGAAAAGAATCCTCAATTGAGGATATTAGATTGTGGACGCATTACCCTGATATTGATTCACATGGAAAAACTGCAAAAGATGTACTTAAAAGTGTGTTCAATGAGAAAAAAATAGCAAATATTTACAGTGATGCAAAATTAAGTTTAGGTAGGAAAATTAAATCATCGCAAAATAATTTTGTTACTGAAATGAGAGGTGTAAAAACACCTGATGAATTAGAAAGAATAAAAAAAGCTATTAAACAATCTGATAAAGGTCAAGAATTTGCTAGAAATTTAGTTGAATGTGGTGAAGGATTAACTGAAAGAGAAGTGAGAACTGAAATTGATTACTTCATGGGTAGATGTGGAATTCAGGAGAACTCCTTTAGTACAATAATAGCTTCGGGACCTAATGCTGCACATTCACACCACTCTAACACAAATAGAAAATTGGTTAAAGGAGATTCGGTAATCTGCGATTTTGGTGTTTTCTGGGAGGGGTATTGTTCAGATATAACCAGAACATATTTTGTTGGTGAAGAACCGTCTAAAGAATTAAAAGAAATATATCAAATAGTATTGGAAGCAAATAAACGCTCAATAAACGCCCTAAATGAAGGCAATACTGGACACAAAGTTGACAAAGCAGGTAGGGATTATATCCGGGGGAAAAATTATGGGCGAAACTTTGTTCATGGTACTGGACATGGCTTTGGACTAGAAATACATGAATTCCCCTCATTAACTTACAAATCAAAGGTCATTGCAAAACAGTCTATGGCTGTAACTATCGAACCTGGAATATACATACCTGGGAAAGGTGGGGTTAGAATAGAAGATGATGTTTTGGTGAGTGGAAATGAACCTGAAGTATTGACAAAAGCAAAAAAGGAATTGTATTAGGATGATGGAAGCGGAATTAGTAGTAAATCGCCTCATACAAAAAAAACCTAAAACTAGACAAGAAGTGCAACTTATCAAATTAGAAGTAGCCAAAGAAGAAAAATTTGATGTGGTTCCCCCAAATAATCAACTTTTAGCACAACTCGATTCTTCAAAAGAACCTGAATTAGCCAAACTGCTCAGAGTGAAACCAATGCGAACAAGCGCTGGAGTTACACCCATTGCAATAATGACCTCTCCTGCTGCCTGTCCTCACGGAACTTGCACATATTGTCCAGGAGGTCCAACTAACGATAGTCCACAATCATATACGGGCCATGAACCTGCTGCGAGAAGAGGAAAAAGACACAATTACAACTCAAAGTCGCAAGTAAATGCTCGTTTAGAACAGTATGTTAGAAATGGCCATCCGACAGATAAGATTGAAATCATAGTTATGGGCGGGACATTTACAGATAGAAGTCCGGACTATCAAAATGAATTTCTTAAAGGAGCATTTGAAACTCTTAATGGCAAAAAATTGCCCCTAGATGAAGCCCTGTATCTCAACGGAAGTGCAAAACACAAATGTGTAGCCTTAACAATGGAAACTAGGCCAACTGAATGTAATCCTTGGAATGTATTCAATATGAGGAAACAAGGAGCTACAAGAATTGAAATTGGTGTGCAGTGCTTAGACGATGAGATCCACGACAAACTTAACAGACAGCAGAAAGTAGATGATGTAATCAAAGCGACTAAATTATTGAAAGAAGCTGGATTGAAAGTGGTTTACCATATGATGCCGGGATTACCTGGGATGACACCTGAAACAGATTTAAGAGATTTCAAAAGATTGTTCGAAGAGGAGGACTTTCAACCTGATATGCTGAAATTATATCCTACTTTACTAGTAAAAGGATCGCCACTTTCACGAAACCCTGGAGATTTTGTTCCATATGATACCGAAACTGCTGCTAATGTTGTAGCTGACTTGAAAGAGATAGTACCGCCATATGTTCGAATACAACGGATTCAAAGAGATATTCCAAAACCTCAAATAATTGCAGGCGTTATGAACTCTAACCTCCGACAATATGCTAGAAGAGAACTCAAGAATCGTGGGAAAAAATGCAATTGTATAAATTGTAGGGAACTATGGAGAGCTCAAATTGATCCTAGTACTGCTGAATTGAAAGAAATTGAATACAACGCAAGTGGAGGAAGTGAATATTTCATATCATATGAATCTGGAACAAAATTACTAGCATATGTTAGGTTAAGATTAGATGATAATGCCACAGTTAGAGAATTAAAAGTAACCGGCCAAGCAGCTAACATCGGAAAAACAAGTACTGGAATTCAGCATATGGGTTTAGGATCAAAATTGATGGAAATTGCTGAAGAAAAAGCAAACAAATATGAGAAAATTAGAGTAACTCATGGGCCTGGAACAAGACTATACTATGAGAAACTGGGATACAAACTCGAAGAACACTATATGGTTAAAAGTTTAAGATAATAATATGGATAATTCAGTTTGGTTTAAACACATAGAATCTTTAAGAACAAAAACTAAAGATAATGTATCCAAAAAACATATATATAATGCAGTAGAGAAAAATGTTATAGATTCCATGCCTTCCGAACCTTTCGGAGTTTTGCTTTCTGGAGGTGTGGATTCAACACTTATTGCTAAAATTTGCAAAGATAATGGTGCAGATTTTAGATGCTTTTGTGTAGGGATTAAAGGATCTGCTGACATTAATGGTGCAAAGTTAGCTGCTGAAAAATTAAAACTGAATTTAGTATCAAAAGAATTTGAAATAGAAAAAATAGAGAATTTGCTAATAAAAGCTATAGATATCTTACCTGCACCTAAAATTCAAAACGATAATTATATCGAATATATGGTTAAGATTACTGTATCTGCGGTTCTACTTGCTGCTATGAATTTGGGAAATGAAAATATATTTCTAAGTGGGATTGGAGCTGAAGAATTATTCGCAGGATATCACAGACACGAGTTATCTGCAGACAAAGGGGGAAAATGGAGGGGAAATGAAATCAAGGAAATTGTGGAAGAAAGTTGGGATGGAATAAAACGTTTAAATGATTTAGTCTTGAAACGAGATAAAACGATATCAACTAGCATCAATAAACAAATAGTAAGTCCATACATTAAGGATGATTTAATTATTTTGGCAATGAGTTTACCCTCTGTTCAAAAAATCGACTCTAAATCAAACAAAAAAATACTAAGAGAAATTGCTATGGAAATGGGAGTTCCAAAAATAATTGCTGAAAGGAAAAAGAAAGGAGCTCAATATGGAAGTGGATTCGATAAAGCAATTGCAAAGTTAGCCAAAAGGAATGGTTTCAAACTAAAAAAAAGATACATCGATAGTTTACTTGAAAAGAAAAATAGAATATGATTAATTTTATAATTAGTACCTTTGTAGTGTAAAATATGGTAAAATACGTCTGTCACAATTGTGATATGTCCGTTTCAGGTCTTAATTGTGGTGCTTGTGGAAAAGAATTAATTCATGGAACTCTTACAAAAGATGATGGAAGCACTGTTGATGTTTCCAAATGTCCTGATGGCTGTGGAAAAATAAAATCTCCAATGTGCTGTGGAAATGACATGCACAATCATTAAG
>CAZYZI010000052.1:0-7462 GCA_964651915.1 uncultured archaeon
GGTGGAGTTTCAGGAATGGCAGCCATACTTGGAGGTGCTTGTGGTTGTGGAGGAGTAACAGGCGGCGGGGTTTGTGGTGCTGCCATAGGTTGAGGCGGTGCTGCACCAGCACCTTCCATACCAGCCCATTCATCACTAAAATCATCTACTGGGGCATCTGAGCCTCCAAAGGCACCCTTGGATCTTTGCTGTAAACCATAAACTGCAGCGCTACCTAATCCAATAATTAGCACAAGTCCAACAATTCCGAAAATCGTAGACTGCGGCATTCCACCTTCTTCTGCAAGTTTTTCAGTTTCAGGACCTGAAGTAGCTGATGCCGTATTAACTCTAAAAGTAATCGTTGTTTCATCATATTTAGAAGAATCACCATTAGACTGTACTCTAACTTTTAGCATTGCTTGATTTCCAGCAGCATTATCTGGAGCTTTCACACTCAAGTAGATTGGTTTTTCACCACCGGCTTCAATAGTTATAGGGTCAGGAATAATAAGTTGCCAATCTTGACCCCCCATTTCCCAACTAGCAGTGATGTCTACTAAATCACTAACATCAGCAAAGTTTTTGACTTGCGCATATTGCGAAATACTGAAGGTTTTACCAGCGTCCAAATCAATTTGATCACTTTTTGGTAAAACAATCTGAACATTATAATCACCTTCTACAGTTATTTCAATTTCTAATTCAACAGCACCAACATCATCATTGTCTCCACTAACTTTTGCTTTGACAATAATAGTAACGACATCTCCAGCGTCAGCCCCTGATGAAATTTGAATCGTAACTTTAGCTTGTGACTTTTCTTCATAGGAATCTAAGGTACCTGTTCCATCACTCCAGCTCCATCCTTCCGGACGATTACTTTCAGTTCCTTGGTACCAATCTTTCTTTGTTATCTCATAATTGACACTTTCAGACCACTTATTCAATATTTTGAAGTTAAAAGTTACTGTAGAACCGGGCTCTCCAGCAACATTACTTGATGTAGGAGTAAGACCAATCCCATAGTAGACTCTTACATAAGTTGTTAAATCTAAGGTATTTTCTACGCTTCCATCATTTCCAGATTTAGCTTTAATTTCTAAATCATCACTATCTCCATAATCTACATTGCTCTCAGTTTCAATCGTTAAAATTACAATTTGGCTTGAAAAAGCGTCAATAGTTACAGAATCATCACTAAAACTAGCATCCCAATCATTAGATGATGTGGATAAACTAAATGTATCCTGTTTATTTCCATCATTATTTACTTTAATTTGATACGTTGTTTCTCCATCAATATCTACAGACCCTTCAGTGCTCCCCCCTCCATCAATTTCTAGCGAAACTTCAGCTCTTTCATTGACATTTACGGTTAAATCAAGAACTTGTTTGTTTGCCTCAGGTTCACTATTGTCTTTATCTCTGCATTTTAAACTTACACTATAGGTTCCATAAATTGCATTATCAGTTGCTCTAATAGTTACAGTTATTCCATTTCTTATTTCCCCATCAGCTACGTCTATTGCAGGTAAGGATGTTGATTCGGTACTAAGATCATCTTGACCATCATTACTCCACCAAGCTTCTAGACCATTACTTTCTAAATCTTCGGAATTGGTTATGAATAATTCATATTCACGAGGCTCAGTTAGATAATTTTCTATTGTTACCTTTAAGTCAATTGTAGCTTCAGGATCAATTGACCCTTCTCCATCTGTAGGATCATCAAATCTAAAATCAAATTCCTCATCATCTGCCGATGCATTACTTATGACAAAGCTCATGCTAATCAGCAAAGCCAAAAGTGTCCAAGATTTCATAGGGCCCATATCAGTTTTCTTCAAACAAGCGGACGATATTAAATATTATGTTGTTGTTTGAGCAAAGCCTATACGTAGCCATCTAATTACAATAAATGTGGAAATTACTGATAATCATTTTCATTTGGATCCAGAAGGTCGGAAAGAATTAGCAGTAAAGGAATTTTTGAAAGCAGGAGGGACAAGATTAGTTTTGGTAAACAAACCTTATGGCCCTTGGAAGAAGTTAGTAGAATTTGAAAAACAGGTTGAAATAACATTAACTTTAGCGAAAAAAGCAAGAAATGTTGGAGCTAAAGTTGCAGTCGTAGCCTCTCCCCACCCTATAGATTTAATCAAACTTCTTGAGTTTAAAGACAAAACTAGAGCCTCAGAAATTTATCTTGATGCAGTTGATTTTTGCACAAATTTAGTCAATGAAAAGAAAATAGTGGGCTTAGGCGAATTAGGAAGGCCACATTTTGAAGTAGAATCTTCGGTTTGGGACTTATCTAATGAAGTTCTTTGTGAGTCATTGCGAAGAGCTAAAGATGTAGATGCTGCAGTAGTGTTGCACACTGAAACAGGCACTCCCGATGTGATGTCATCGCTTTCCCATATTGCCTCAAAAGCTAATTTTCCAAAAGATAAATTGGTTAAACATTACGGAGGCCCAAGCGCTATAGAGAATCCTAATGGGCTTATAGTTTCAATAATTTCATCTTCAACAAATATAGATTATGCCTCTCAGACTAAATTTGATTTTATGCTGGAAACAGACTATTTAGATGATCCAAAAAGACCAGGGGCAGTTATGGGTCCCAAGACAGTACCTCGTAAGACTTTCAAAGCATTTGAAAATAGTATTTTATCTGAGGAACAATTGTATAATATTCACACAAAAATTCCAGATTCTGTTTATTCTGTTTTTGATTAAATATCAACTTTTTCTTCAGATTTCAGTTCCCAATCTAAGTTTAATCTCCATTGTCTACACCAAGCTTCAATCACATGTCTTTCATGGTTTGTCCCCACAAATTCAGTAATAATAACATCTTTACCTCTTTTTGACATTTTGAAGGCTCCAGTCATTCTTGTTGAACTGAATATTACATTACATGCCCCTAAACCAAATTTTTGTTTAACATCTTCACTAAGATAGTGTGCTAATCGATCGCCCTGATTAAGAACAAAACTTCCTTGGAATAGATGGCCCTTAATGTAATCCAGATCCTCCTTTATAATCCAATAAAGTGTTTCACTATCTTCTTTTAAAAATCCTTTAACTAATATATTCTCGTTTTCTAATCTTAGTAATATACTTCTAAGTTCAGCCATAGGGATTTCTCCTTTTAGGAGCATGCCCAAACCCTCAGCCGATACAATTCCAAATGACAATATTAATCTCTTTACAACTCTGAAACGTGCTTCTTCAGGTTCATATATTCTATTAACTGGTAAAGTTCTATAATTTCCTCTTGCAGTCCGGACTAAGTTTAGAGATTGGTACAAACGAGCTAAAGATTGTTTAAATGAATCAGGGTCCATTCCACTCCTTCGGTATAGTTCTTCGCGAGGTAATCCTTTAGAGTCAATTGCTAAAGCTAATAATCTTCGATCATCCGGTTCAGGTGAAATATTACGTGCATCTCTGTAGATGATAGCATCTCTAACATTACAATAAGTTGCATAACCAGGGATCATAACTCCTTGTACTAGTTCCATTTCATTTCCATAATCTCGCGGGTGGAAAAATCGTCCTTGAACTCTCAAAGACAATTCATATTCAGAGCGAACACCTCCCATTTCTCTAAAGGCTTCAGGTGCATTTGAAAATCTTTTCTCAGGATGGATTCTCTGTTGCCATAAGAGGTAACCATAGATTTCTCTCTCTTGATATTCATTATCTATAACGGGACCTTTTACAAGCCAATTTCTAATTCGTTGGTATCCCTTTTCTTTGAATTGTTCAATTATATCATCATCTAATTCTTCTACTTTTGTACTTTCAAATGCTTTAACTCTGATTATGTTGCTATGGAAATTTTCTTGATAAGTTGCAAATTCATCTAAAGCATCTAAGAAGTCAGATATAGAAGTATTATCTTCTAAAATTACTTCTCTGACATCTAATAACCCAGACATAGCCCATGCTTCCATATATCCACCAACCATACCTCCACAGATTATTGGATTAGTCCAAGCTTCACCGTAATTAGAATACATTTCTCTTCGTATGTGTGTAAGAATTGGATCTCTCCAAGAGACAACACGAACCTTTTTCTTTTCTTTTGTTTTCTTAATTATATCTATTTCATCTTTAAGACAATATTCAAATAATCTAGTAGCCCCTACTACAATAATTTTTGTTATTATATCTTCTTCTTGTAAGTTATTTAATATATTTCTTGCTACATTTAATGGCAAACCACATTCCCTTCGAAGTTCCGCAAAAGTCAAAGGTCCTGTACTTCTTAATTGTTCTATCATTAGTTTCTTTTCAGGTTCCTCAGGAGAGCTGTATTCATTGAGTAGTCTATAGCGATTATGTGTAGTCCAAGGATTTCGATGTCTATTATACCTATGAATCATTAATTTTTCTTCAAGTGCCCGTAGAGCTCCATCAATTAGTTCACTTTTTATTTCTAATTCTTTAGATATTTCACTTTTTGAAAGAGGCGGACTTCTTTTTAGCATATCTACTATTAAGTTTTGAATCTTACCTTCCGGTTCTCTTCGGAATAATGCTTGATACATGCCTATTTTGTTTGCAGGCACATATCTTAATCTTCCAGCAGAAAATCGACCTTGTAGTATGGCATCTGAATCTCTCCATTCCCACCATTCATCCAAATCAGGCTTTTCTAATCTATGAAATACAGTCCTAGGTGACGAAACGTCGTTATGTTGGTCAAAAAGTGTCTGAAGACTTGAAAATTTCTTAAAAAGTTTATAGTCGATGTACTCTCTATAATTTTTTTCAGAAATGACATCTATGTTTCCAAGAGATTGAGCTTCAAGGTAGATTATGTCTTCAGCTAGTAAATATTGAGGAGTATTTCTCCCAAGCATGAAATTACCACCTTGTATTGTTCCTTGTTCTTCAAGATCATAGAGTGATTGACCAATTATGTCCTCAGATAATCTTAATTCTAGCGCAATATCTTCTTTTGCCTGCGGACCTACAAATCCTAAATGCTTGATAATAATCCAGTCGAGTGCCTTTTCATAAGAAATAGTTTTATCAATTTTTCTCTTTCGAATACCTTCATGTGTTTTTGAAACAAGATAGTTTTTTTCTAATTCTATTGAAATTTTCTTAGGTTTAATATCTTTAACGCCTTTTAATTTATCATAAACTTTTTTTGCTTCTTTTGATAAATTTTCATCAATTCCATATACTGTTTGATAATAAGGCACTAGTTCTGGAATTACAAATAAATCATCTTTATCTCCAGTCCAAACAGATTCTACAAGGCCTTCATTTATCATGTCATGGCATAAGTCTTGCATTTCCGTCGTAGCCATATCTGACATACGGTAGGTAGACTTTTCTCTATCATTTAGCAAGTAGATACCTCCTATTTGTTTAATTGCTTGAACTAAACCATCTCTACTACCAATAATTGGTTTCTTTTCATTGAAATATCCGTCAATTAAATCTTTTTCAAATCTAGGTTTTTCACCATCTCCTTGCTCTAATACTCTTCCTAAAACTTGAGCATGCAATTCTCTTAGAAGAGCAGATCTATCTTCCATTAGGACGATGTCACTTAAACCCGAGAGAATTAAGCTATGAGATAATGGAGATGGAACTGGTGAATAAGTTCTGTAATCTATTTTACGCACTCCACTTTCTATTTCATCAATAATCAACTGAGCATTTTTCAAATCAAATGCATCGTACAATACTTCACGATATGCTTCTTCAAGCATTGGAAAGGTATCAATTTCATTTATGGCTTCTAAAACTTGAGCAGTACGTAATTGTTGTCTTGGTAAAGAAATTTCTCTTCCTTTATAATTTCGTAGAACCATAAATGACCGATTTGCGCAATGTCTGAATCTCTGTGCAAATATTTCAGTGTTCGTTATGGCTTTTCTTAACAAAGGTTCTAGAGATTTAGGCATTAGACGGTCAGCGATGCCTTCAATTGCTAATCTAGTTGGAAAAGTTAAAAGAAACGCATCATCACTAAGAGAGATTCTAACACTACTTCCAACTTCTTTACCTAATTGAAAAGCAAATGCTCTTGATAATGCATCATTAACTCTTCTACCGAATGGAAAATGGAAAATAGCTCCGCTTCTTCCTCGATTGTCTAAATATCCCTCAACCATTAGCTGCTTATCTGATGGAACAAAACCACAAATTTTCTTTTGCTCGTCTAAATGTGAAATTATAGTTTTTGATGCGCCTTTATCTAATCTAAATTCATCTTCAAGCCATTGAATTATTTCTTCTTCTGCCAATTCCAATTTTTCTTCAACTTCAGCTCTAAATCTCCCTACAGATTCAGATAAATCAAAAGAGCGGGGTAGCATTTCTCCAGACCAAGAAGGAACTGTTGGTTTTCTTCCTAATCCATCTTTTACAACTACAGTTGATCTATTTGATTCTATGAATTGGTATGTTCTTCCTCCTAAAACAAAAATATCATTTTTTGCCAAATTCTCAACAAATTTTTCAGATAAATTTCCAAGTTGAACACCCCTTCCCTCTAAGACTACAGTGTAGTTAATTTCTTGAGGGATAGTTCCGATATTCATATTGTATATCTGGCGTGATCCTCTTTTTATTCCAATTTCTTTTTCTTTTTTATCATACCATATTTTAGGATAAACGCCGTGCTTTTCGAGTTTATCACCACCTAAGAAATCTAAAACATCTAGAAACTCGTTTTTTGATAGATTACGATAGGGATAAGCTGAAGAGACTAAATCGTACATTTCATCACTGTCCCATTTACGATCTAAAGACATTCCAATAATCGATTGCGCAAGAACATCCGTTGCCTTTTCAGGAATGGAAACGCGATCTATTTTCCCTTCGTATGCAGATCTTACCAAAACGGCACATTCAACTAAATCATCAGGATCAAATACAACTAATCTTCCTTTTGATATAGCCCTTAGTGCATGTCCAGCCCTACCAATTCTTTGCAATCCTTTAGCAATAGATTTTGGAGATCCAATTTGAACAACTAAGTCTACATATCCAATATCAATTCCTAATTCAAGGCTTGTTGATGAGATAACGACATCCATTTCACCAGCTTTTAATTTTTCTTCAACATCCAATCTCATTTCTTTGGATAAAGAACCATGGTGTGCAGCTAATTTTTCTATTCCTCTTTCTTTTAATTGAAGTGCTATAGATTCAGTCCCAGCTCTAGTGTTTGTAAAAATCAGTGTAGTTCGATGATCATTAACTAAATCGACAAGTAAGTCATACATTTTTGAATTTATTACTTCAGTAGAGTGTAGTGTTAGGTTATCTACTGGACAAATAACTTTGAGATCTAAGTGTTTTCTTTCTTTTACATCTACTATGTTTATAGGTCGAGGTTTTCCATTATTATAACCTCCTAAAAATCCAGCAATGTCTTCAATTGGAGCTTGCGTTGCAGACAATCCAATTCTAACAGGCTCAGTTTCAATAATTTGAGCTAATCTTT
>CAZYZI010000053.1:0-7164 GCA_964651915.1 uncultured archaeon
ACTGAAAAATTGTAGGCATAATATCCTACATGTATAAATCTTGTTAAGCTTTCATTCAAAACCTTTGCCGTTACGTTGAATTCACCCAGTCTCTCTGGCGTCCATTCAACTCTCCACTCAAAAGTTTTATTATTTTCTATTTCAATGGTCTGATTTGCAAATTCCGCTCCTTCTATTTCTAGAGTCACGTTCAGATTGGTAACATTACTTTCTTCATTGTTAAAGAAATCAATTCCAAGTACCAGATCATCACCAAGAACAATGGTTTTCTCTTTCCAAGATTGCACTTTCAAATCTAATTCACAATCTAGCCAGGTTGTATTGTCACCGCCACCCCAAAGACTGTCTCTACCAACTAAAACAAGAGTATTATTTCCCTCTGTGAAATGATTTATATTTATACTGATATCCTTATTCCAATATTCTGCTTCACCTTCATAGCATCCTCCGCTATAACTTAAACAATTTTGAATTTGTTGTCCATTCAAATATACTGCATAATAATTAGTATACGCAGATTTTATTTTACCACCTAATACTGCAGATGTATCTTCAATGGTGAAATTTTTTCTTATGATTATGTAATCATTATCTCCGTCACTCCCATCAGTATGTTCAGATTGCCATATAGTACCTGGCTCTACATCACCATTTGCTTTGTTACCAAAAGGAGCACTTCCTAAATCCCAATCACTGTCATCAAATGACGGTTCTTCCCAGTCATCAGGAAAATCATCATCATCATCAAATATTTTAAAACTGTATTCTGTAGATTCATTTTTCCCACTAGGAACAATATTAACGGCTTCACCATTTTCAAAATCGTTAGTATATTTAATAGAAGAAATATCAATATCAGATTCATCAGCATTTGTAGTATTTGTTAAGAATATGACAATTATTGCCGTCAAAAAAAATTTTAATTGGTAGTGGTACACGTATTACTATTGGTTAAGCGTAATTAATGTTTTGCTAATTTATTAATTATAGGAATTAAATCAGATAAATCAGATGAAGTATGGTGATAATTTGCTTTGTTTATTACTCTTAGATCATTTGTGTTAACGGCGATACTAAATCTCGATCTTTCAAAAAGGGGCAAATCAACTATAGTGTCTCCTACTGATATAACTTCATCTTTTTTTATTTTCATTTTTTCTAATAGAGATTTCATTACAGGACCTTTGGCGTTCCCTCTTACATTTATTACGGCTTTTAATTTTCCTTTTTCATCATCAATTAATTCGTTTGCAAGAGCATCTTTCATTTTCCATTTTTCAGCCCATTTAGTTGCTAAATATTGAATTCCTCCTGAAATTATTGCAGTTTCTATATGTTTTGAATGTAAAGCCCCAATTAACTTTTTGGCGCCCTTTATTGGTTTTATTTCGTCTAATATTGAATTAATATATTTTTCATTTACTTTATTTTTAGTTGAATTTTGCCATAATTTCATGTCAGCTTTTACAAAATCATTATCAGAGATTTTTCTTTCGATATATAATTTTAACATTTTACTGTTATCTGTACCAAAATGTTCATGAATATAGGCCCAACATGAGCGTGGCTCTAGTAGAGTCCCATCCATATCGAAAACTACAAGTTTTACTTTTGTCATTTATCCAAATGATGAACTAAATCTATCACTAGGTCCAGTTTCTCTTTCTAACATCATTTTCATTTGTTCTTTTGACATTGAGTGAGCTTTCTGAGCCATTTCATATGATTCCTTTGCATCTTCTTCGCTCATTTCGACTTGAAAACTTAATCCTGAAAACATAATTGATTGTTTACCTTTTTCTGGGAAAATTGCAATTATATTAACTTCAGGGTTCGATTGAAATTCTACATTTTCAAAAACTTGGGTTTCACCTTCGGCAGGCATGAATATTGTTATCTTTTTTGCCTTAAACATTATTCATTATAATCGGCCTCTTCAAAAAAGTTCTATTGACTTATTATATCTAATTCTCTTTCCATTTTACGGCGACATTCATAATTTTCATCAAGATGATGCCAATGGTTTACTCCGCGCTCACCAAGGCGATAAGAAAGGAAAACCGTCTCAATTCCTCTTAAAGAATTGAAGTTTATTACTCCTAGTGTTGGATCATCTACCTCCACTCCTAAAGTTCCTAAATCGAGAGTTATGTTGTTTACATAGTTTATATTGTTTTCAAGTTCCACCTGCAATTCTTCCCAACCGGGTTTCAGGGCTGCTCTGTAATCATCTCTCACTTCTTCCATTATTTCTTCAAGTTGTTCTTCTAACATTTCTTGTCTTACTGAAAATTCAGAAAGCTCTATGAGCATAGGATTTATTTGACTGAGCAGGCCGTCAGCCTCTTCCACGGTGTAAAGCCTTGTGGCATTTCTTACCATGGAGTTGTCTAACTAGACATGGGCAAATAAATAGAACGGTACCCTTTATTGCATGGAAAGATTCAATAATCGCTGTTTCTATGATGTTAGATATTTGTTTATGACCAACTCCCATCCTCATCCAGACAATTTTGTTCGAAGACATATTGGTCCCTCTCCAGAAGACATAAAATCTATGTTGAAAGAGTTAGGCCATAGTGATTTGCTAAGTTTTTCAAAATCAATCATACCTAATTCAATAATAAATAATAATCCGTTGTCAATTCCGCCAGCATTATCTGAGACTGAAGTTATTTCAGAGCTTAGAGAACTGGCTTCTGAAAATAAATTATTCAAAAATTATCTTGGTCATGGATATTATGGAACTATAACGCCAGGAGTGATTAAACGAAATATCCTTGAGAATCCAGGGTGGTATACTCAGTACACACCTTATCAAGCTGAAATTGCACAAGGTCGGCTTGAAGCTCTTCTTAACTTCCAAACAATGATTTGCGATTTTACAGGCATGGAAATAGCAAATGCATCACTTCTTGATGAAGCAACTGCGGCAGCCGAAGCTATGAGTATGGCTTGCAATGCATTAAGAGGTCGACGTTCTACATTTGTTTTATCAAATGATATCCATCCACAAACGTCTAATGTTGTTAAAACTAGGGCTGAACCTTTAGGTCTAAAGGTTGCAGAAGGTACAAATTTAATTGATGAGGATACATTTGCTATATTGTTGCAATATCCTACGAGTACTGGTACAATAGAAGATTATTCAGAATTAGTAAAAAAAGCGCAATCAAATGGAAGTCTTGTTATTGTTGCTACTGATTTATTGTCTTTGTGCTTATTGAAATCACCAGGTGAATGGGGTGCAGATATAGTAATAGGCAATTCACAAAGATTTGGTGTTCCAATGGGTTTTGGTGGCCCTCATGCAGCTTTTATGGCTACGAAGGAAAAATATAAGAGAAATTTACCTGGCAGATTAGTAGGCGTATCAAAGGACACTCATGGCAATAAGGCTTTACGTTTAGCATTGCAAACTAGAGAACAACATATACGTAGAGATAGAGCAACTAGCAATATTTGCACGGCACAAGTTCTTCTAGCAATAATGTCCTCTATGTATGCTGTTTACCATGGCCCTAACAAGCTTAGAAAGATAGCCGAGAGAGTTAATTACCTCACAAAGGTTCTTCAATCTAGTCTTTCAGATGGAGGTTACAGCGTTAGTTCCAAATCATTTTTTGACACTATTCGAATAGATAAAAAAGATAAAAATATAATAGCGAAATCCCTTAAACAAAAAATAAATTTCTGGGATTATGGAGATTCAATAGGTATTTCTTTAGATGAGACTACTACAGAATTAGATGTTGAAAATCTTCTTACTTTCTTTGGTGTAAGTTGGTCTGAACCTAAGGATAGTTCAATTCCAATTTCATTGTCTAGAAAATCAAGTTATTTAACTCATCCAATATTCAATAAATACCATTCAGAAACGGAAATGTTAAGATATATTCATAAATTAGAATCTAAGGATCTTTCTTTGAATACAAGTATGATTCCTTTGGGTTCATGCACAATGAAGCTTAATGCAGTTGCTGAGATGGAAGCAGTTACATGGCCAGAATTTGCCAATATACATCCTTATGCACCATTCAATCAGGTTGCAGGATATATGCAACTATTTTCAGATTTAGAATCTTGGCTCTCCGAAATAACAGGTTTCAAAGGAATATCGTTACAACCAAATGCAGGCAGTCAGGGAGAATATGCAGGTATGTTGGCAATTAGAGGATATCATAATTCTAGAAATGAGTTTCATAGAAATGTATGTTTAATTCCAACATCTGCACATGGAACTAATCCTGCTTCAGCCGTTATGGTTGGGATGAAAGTAGTTGGTATTGGTTGTGATGACTCAGGAAATATTGATTTATCGGATCTCAAATTGAAAGCAGAGAAACATTCTTCTGAATTATCGGCTATAATGGTAACATATCCTTCTACACATGGAGTTTTTGAAGAGACAATAAAGGAAGTTTGCGAAATAGTTCATTCAAATGGTGGACAAGTTTACATGGATGGGGCAAATATGAATGCTATGGTTGGCCTTTGCAAACCTAGAGAAATTGGAGCAGATGTATGCCATCTTAATTTGCATAAGACTTTTTGCATCCCACATGGTGGAGGAGGACCGGGAATGGGTCCTATTGGTGTAGCATCTCATTTAGTTGACTTTTTGCCATCAAATCCCGTATGCCCTACTGGTAATGTTGGCCCAGTATCTGCAACTAATTGGGGAAGTGCTAGCATTCTTCCTATTTCTTGGGCGTATATTGCTATGATGGGTTCAGAAGGACTGACAAAGGCAACACAAGTTGCTATTTTGAATGCAAATTACATCTCTAAACGACTTTCTAAAAATTATAAAATTTTATACACAGGTAAAGCAGGTTTTGTAGCACATGAATGTATCCTAGATACACGCCAATTATTATCTGAGGCAGGATTAATAGTAGAAGATATTGCTAAAAGATTGATGGATTATGGCTATCATGCACCTACAATGTCTTGGCCAGTACCTAACACACTTATGATTGAGCCTACTGAATCCGAATCTAAAAGGGAGCTTGATCGTTTTTGCGATTCTATGATTTCTATAAAATCAGAAATAGATGCAGTTAAAGATCCGGATGACAACCCTCTTCGTGGAGCACCTCATACAGCATTAGAAATAGCATCAAACGACTGGTCTCATTCTTATTCTCGAATGGTAGCGGCATATCCTTCAGAATACAATCAGCAGCACAAATTTTGGCCACCGGTCGGTAGAATTGACAACACCTGGGGTGACCGAAACCTAATATGTTCCTGTCCAGATGTTAAATCCTATATGGAGGATAATTAATGTCAAAGATAAAGATGTATGGAACACCTACTTGCAAAGATTGCGTTATAGCTAAACAAGTTTTCCAAGAGTTGGGAACTGAGTATGAATTCATAAATATGGTAAATGATGACGAAGCAACGCAAAAAGCAATTGAATTAAACAATGGTGTTCGAAGAATACCTGTAATTTTATTTGCAGATAATTCAATTCTCGTTGAACCTAATGGTGAAGAATTAAAGGCAAAATTGGCCACACAATAGCCTCTTTTTCACGTGTTTTAGTTAAGGTAAGCCTTTTTATGGGTCAGCTAAAGTGCAAATTCGGTGTTTGATAGAGAAGACACCTCTCGGAGAAAAATATGGCAACTAAAATCTCGAAAGCAGTTTTGCTTGCGACCCTAATGTTGGGGACAGCTATGGTAATGTTCAGTCCACCAGCTGAAGGACAGGCAGCTGTTGCTTATTCTATAGCTTTCACTAATGGTCAAGTTACACTCGATGTTAGGCCTGGTGCTAGTGGTGTAGGATGTACAGAAATGGTTGTAAGTAATGAGGGTCAAGCTACAATTGATGTAGATGTTGCACTTTCAGGTGGTGGCGTTACTATTTCTCCAGGTGCAGTTTCAGTTACTTTAGGTCCCGGTGGAAGTATTACTGTTCCGATTTGTGCTTTAGCTTTAACTCGTTCTTCTTACAAAACAGTTCAAGTTAGTGCTTTAGCTTCAGGAAGAGAAACTAATACTCAATTAAATCAAGTTAACAAAAATGCAGGATTTGCAGTTATTGTTGAGCAGTATGCTCGTTTGTCTGTTCAAGCAACACAACCTTTCCAAAGAATTGGTCCAGGTAAAGAATTTGTTTTAACTTTTACAGCAGTTAATAATGGTAATTATCAGGATACAGTAGCTGTTGAGGTATTGAATCAAGAGGATTTGGAAGAGGCGGGTTTTACCGTGGCTTTAGCAGCAGCTCAGTATCAAATTGATGCAGCAGGTGAGCAACCAGTACAGTTAACACTTGCAACTCCAAGAGGCACAGTTGTAGGTTGGAGTAATGAGTATCATACTGTAATAATGCAAGTCGCAACTACACTACAAGGTGAGTCTGAAGCAAGATCAGTTACAGCAACACTTTGGGTTCGTGGTGTTTTCTTGCCAGGTTTTGATCCTATCTTCACAATATTTGCATTAGGAATTGTGGCTTCGGCTTTAGCACGTTCACGAAAAGATTAGTTAATTTGTAGTTAGAGATAATTGGTTATAGTCCAGCTTAAGCTATAGTAATATGGAAAAATCTTGTGGCGTTATTCTGTTCAATGAGCAAAAAGTATTACTTTTACAGTACGCTATAGGTCAAAAAGAAGGAGATTATGATTTACAGGGACACTGGGATTTTCCCAAGGGGCATGTTGACAAGGGTGAAACAGAAATTGAAACTGCAATACGGGAACTTGAAGAGGAAACAGGAATAAAGAAAATTATTTTGTTAAACAACTTTCGAAAAACAATAAATTATACACTTAAAAAAGAAGACAGAAAAATCGCTAAAGAAGTTGTCTTTTTTATTGCAACAACAGTCGAAACAGAAATACATTTAAGTCACGAACATGTAGGTTATGGATGGTTCGATTTTACATCTGGTTTAAAACAATTGACTTATGATAATGCCCGCTCAGTTCTCAAAGAAGCAATAATTCATTACGAAAAAAATTGAAGTATACCTTTTATCTACAATTATCTTTGCATATTGAGTGAGTGATAGCCTTGAAACTACAAAATTGCCACCCCTAACAAAGGATGAACTCCTTAGAGGAGCTATTTTCCTTGGCTCTATATTTATGATATTCCTTGCTTTTAGTTCGTCTAATCTTGTATATGGCTTGACTTGTCTTTT
>CAZYZI010000054.1:0-6351 GCA_964651915.1 uncultured archaeon
GGAAGATATTCTCCTAAAAGAGAAATTGGAGTGCACCATTTTCATTTATTGCTGCAAAAATATTACTAATCAACGGCGCTTGAACATCCTAAATTCCATCAACCTATCAATGAAATTTATGGAACCGGGATATTCTCTTGGCATTTTCAATTTTAGAAACGGAATTGTGCCAATTGTACGCCCAATACCTGACAACAAAAATATAATGAATATGGCACGCCAAGTATAATCTGTATAATCTATCAAACTAAAGTTCATTAAACTATCAATAACAAGGATTGGACCTGTAAAATCTTCTATATGTCCTGCAAGATAACCTCCAACCAATGCTCCAATGAAAGTAGTTATCCCTATTCTAGTGTTATAATAGCTGAAATATGCAGCTCTCTCTTTATTTGGGGCAAGGTCAAGAACCATAGCATTTGATGTTATCAAGAAAGCACTGAAACATGGGCCTAGAATAATAATTTGTAACGCAAGCATGACTTTTATATCTGGAAAAAAAGCATAAATAAATGGTAGAATCGCAAAACCTATTCTACTCATAATTAGAACCGGTAATGGCCCTACTCGGTCGACCAAACGACCCATTATAGGCTGAAATGCCATCTCAGATACTGCACCTATCACACTGAAAGCAACAAGCACCATGTTATCTACCTCTAAGACTTTTATCAATATTATAGCAAATAATGGCCAAATTAGAGACATATTCAATGTGTAAAATGATTGGGCTCTAACATAACTTTTGAAAGTGTCTGAATACTCTTTCTTGGCTTGATCTGTTAGTATTTGATCAGGGATTTTAGTAGGATCGCGATATGGTACTCTGATAAGAATCACACCTCCAAGAAAAGTTGCAAATGCAGCTATAACAAACAGTGGTCTGAAAGAATCGGGTGAATCTTCCGGATGGATATGTACCACATAAATAGCAATGAAAGAACCAATTAGGCCCATCAAACCACCTATTACATGGAAGCGACTCAGAGTACTTCCACGTCTAGATGGATTCATCCAATCTCCTTGAAGTGCTGACCATGTTGGTATGATAATTGAGTGTGCAAGTGAATACAATATTACCAAGAAAATCATTTCATTTGGATTTTGAACTTTTGAAAGAAGAAAAAGAGCTAAAGCTGCTAGAACAGAACCTCCAATAATCCAATAGGTTCTAACCATTTTCTTATCTGAGATCCAACCCCAGAAATGCTGTAAGGACATTGGAAGTAAATTCATTAGAGACTGCATTAATGCTATCTGCTCGAAAGATGCACCTAGTCTAACAGCAAAATAACTGAGATATGGCATAGCTGTATCGTGTGAAAAAGAACTGGTAGCGTGATATGCATACAATTCAGCTGGGGGATTAACATCCTCTTCAATATGTTCAGAATTCACAAATGGATTCAGGAATCTGCGATATAACCTTAAGTGTATAAACTCCGTTGTGCACTAGCTAATTGTCTTTTTATACTATAGGAATGAAAATAAAGCATGCCTGGCATAAATAAAGTAATAGGAATATACCACGCAGATGGTGGAATAATCGGAGAATTGAAGTATTTTACTGGAAAACTTTTCGGTGGTTCTAAGTGCTCACTTTGCGATATTACACACACAACTACTGGAAAGAAAGATGCCTGGAAAAAATGTGAACAGAAAATACGTATGCCTATCGATTTTGTGCACTTAAATGAAAGAAATCCTAATTTAGAAAAATACACTAACGGTTTAACTCCTTGTATAGTTGGAAAAACAAGTACAAATTATGTAATGTTAGTCACAAAAAAAGAACTTTTAGAATGCAAAGGAAACCCCGATACTCTCGCAAATCTACTTGAGAAAAAAGTAGGAAATTAAGCGTCAATTATACTAAATAGGAAGCAATAGGCTGTCTTTAAGTGAGAGAAAAAGATGAATCTCGCCTTCAGGAATTTTTAGATAATCCTGAGAAGTCACTTTGGAGTATTGCACTTCCTGTAATGGCTGGGATGGCAATACAGACCTTGTATTCAATAGTAGATATGCTATTCATTGGTCAACTAGGGGGAGATTCAATAACTGCAGTAGCATTCAATATGCCACTTTACTTTTTCGTCATGGGAATAACTTTTGGTGTTGGTACAGGTCTTACATCTTCAATATCAAGAGCAATTGGTGCTGAAGATAAGAAAAGAGCTGATAATGCTGCAAATCATGGACTAGTTCTTGGTTTATTCCTAGGTGTTTCATTGACAATCTTTGGATTGATATTGGGAAAAGATGTTCTCTCTACGTTAGGTGCACCTGAGGAAATGCTCACCGAATCATGGGATTATCTAAGAGTAACATGTTATGGTATGACCTTTATCGTCTTTGCTATTCTCTTTAGATCCATATTAGCTGGAGAAGGAGATATGAAATTTCCAGTAATGGTAGCAGTCATAGGAACTGTTTTGAATGTTATATTAGATCCTATTTTTATTTTCAATTTAGAAAAATATGGAGGCTTTGGCTTAGGCCTGGGTGTAGAAGGTGCAGCACTAGCCAGTGTAGTTTCACAAACAATCGTTTTTTCCATTTTTGTATACATGTTATTCTGGAAGGATCATGCTTACATAAGTTTTGATTTGAAAAATTTCACATTTTCCACCGAATTGATGAAAGAAATATTATGGGTAGGAATACCTTCATCAATTTCAATGATTATAATGTCCTTTGGCCAAGGCATCTTCAACTATATTTTAATCGATGGATATGGTCCTGATGCTGTCGCTGCTTATACTATATCTGGTAGACTAGATATGCTAATGTTTCTACCCATCATGGGTATTGCAACTGGACTTGTAACAACTGTTGGAATGTTTACTGGTGCAAAACGAATGGACAAAGTTAGAAGTATTATTATTTATGGAATAACTCGAGCTTTTGCTATTGTAGCTATAGCCTCATCAATCGTTTTTATCTCAGCCCCATACATAATGGGTCTTTTCACTGATGATCCAATTATTGAAGAAATAGGCATAGGCGCACTACGAACTCTTTGCTTTGCATATCCTTTTGTTGGAATTGCTATGCCATGTGGAAGAATTATGCAGGGTTTGGGTAAGGGACTCCCTGTTCTCGTTATCACTGCCTTAAGAGTTTTATTGATTTCAGCACCTTTAGCCTACTATTTCGCAATTAATGACTATGACATTGTGTGGATTTGGTATTCTATAGCTATTTCAATAGGAGTATCCGCAATTGTAGGACCTCTTTGGGTTTGGAAAACAATTAACACTATGGAAAAAAATCAATCAATCGATTAATTTATCATATTTAACTTCAAAGAAATTTTTTTTCTTTTCTATCGAAGAAATACTATTTATCAAAATTTTTGACTCTTGATAACTAATGCAAGGAAAACTATGATTATTCAATTTATGTTTTACGTCCTTACCTGATTCAATACGTTCATTAATATATTTTGAATGATTTTTAAATCTATTATCTATGTATTTGTTACAAAATGTCTTGGAATTCATTACTTGATTTGTGATAATTCCTGAAAGACTATCTGATAATTCAATTCCAATTGAATTTCTTTGTGAGCAAATTGCAGCTTTTGTAGTTGTGCCAGTCCCTAAAAATGGATCTAAAACCACATCATTTTTTACAGAAAACATATTTATCAAACGATAAGCTAACTTAAACGGAAAAGCGGCACTTCTTTCTCTATCCCCCTCATCAATATCCTGTAATCGGCCTTGAATGCCATGCCATGTATCTGAAAACCACTTATTCCTTTCTTCCCAAAAAAATGCACTCTCATGCCTATTATTTTTAGCTTCTTTAGTCTTGAATTTGCGTCTTTCACCTTTTCTCATGACTAATATGTGTTCATGCTCTAAAGTAATATGTGATCCTACAGGATACATACCAGAGCCCATAAATTTATTCGGTGAATTTGTCGATTTTTTCCATATTACAGATGGTAAAGAACTGAATCCTATAGAAATACAAGATGTCAAAATCCTAGAATGGGAATTATACATTTTAAAAACATCATCAAATGTTCTTGTTGAGTCTCCTATATTTATACAACATATACCTCCTTGTTTTAGAACACGAAAAATAGATTTCCAATTACTATCAAGTTTTTGGTGCATAAGTTCAAATGCTTCATCATTTTTACCCTCATTCATCAAATTTTTAATCTGTAAATCTAATTCAGAAAAAACATTATCCCACATAGAAACCATAGGATATGGTGGTGATGTAACAACTAAATCAATAGACTCATCATCTATACTTTTTAGTAAAGAAGAATCTCCATATTCAATCCTATGAGTTGTATGCATAATTCATCTAGTGCTCACTAGATATTAAATTAACCATTTTAATAACAATATAATAGTTAACAATTCTAAAATAAACAACTTAAACGAATGATTTACTAATTAAAACAAGGGCTAAAATTAACAAGACAGTACCTATCATTCTATCTATCAAAGTAGAATTTTCTCTTAATTTGTCAATTATCACAGTACCTGATAAGAATACAGCAACTAAAACATACCAAACTGTATCAATTAATCCTGCAATAAAAGCCATAATAATACGATCCATATCGTTCATATCCGGATCTAAAAATTGGCTGAAAACAGCCACTAAAAAAACTAAAATCTTCGGATTCAAAAAAGCTATCATAAAGCCTTCAACGAAACCTCGGCGCCCACTACTTTCGTGTTCTTCTTTTTCTCCTGAAGGTTGATAGGTTAACATATTGTAAGATAACCATAACAAAACTACTGCACCCCCCCATTGAAGTAATTCAAATTTAGATTCATCGGCTATCAGAATGGCAGAAAGACCTGTGACTGCAAGCATTGCATAAATTCCAAAACCAATTCCATGCCCAATGCCTGTCATAACGCCTTGTGTACGGCCTCCTGATATCGTATTACGTAAAACAACAGCTAAACTAGGCCCTGGGGACATTGCACCCATAGCACAAACTAATGAAACACCTAGTAAAGCTGGAAAATCCATATCTCACTATGATTCATGGTCGTTTAAACCTTACTACTGTTGAGCCTAAGCCTTTATCGCTTAGCATCAAAGACGGAATTTCAGGATATATTCTTTCCATGTCCTCACTAAGACCATTTTCATTCTGAATATAATCCTTGATTGCAGTTCCTAAATTATGGCCATGTACTAATTCAATTTTAGACAAAGAATCTGCCCAAGCTTCTCCTACTGAAATTTGCGCTCTTAATTTTGCCTCAGAAAAAGGTAGACCGTGAAGATCAACCTTCATTTAACTTAAATTCCTAAAATCTCTTTAGTTTTAGAGGGGTTATCTGTAGTTAAGGCAACGTCTGCTGCATCCATTTCCATTTTCATTATGTAAAATGAAATTATATTTATTCCTGCATCGCTTAATTGGGTTGCCATCTCTGCAAGTGCTCCTGGTTTATTAGATAAAGTAGTTAGAAGCAATTCATTGACCTCAAAATCTCTACCCATATCTTTCAAAACCTTAGATGTGGCATCCTCATCATCTGTAACCATTGTTACTGAAGCTGTAGAACGGCCCATTCCTACGCACCCAAGTATGTTGATTCCTTGTTCTCCGACAGCAGAAGCTACTTCTGCTAATTGGCCAGGCTTGTCAGTTAAAGATACATTGAATTCTTGCATAATATTTCCCTGTCGGGGGCATATATATCAATTATGTTCTTTTTGATCTAAACACGGCAACCAGAAATGATGTAAATACAACAAAACTAAAGGGTATGGATGGTGAATCTTCATTTTTAGATGATTTAGCATCATCAATATTTAACGGAACTGTAACTGGATAGCTGATGCCTTCTGAACTTACTGCCCGCACCCATATTGTGTGGTTTCCAATACCTAACTGAGTTTGCATAACCTCAATCTCAGATAAAGAATCTACACTATGCCATATATCTTCTATTAAGATATTTCTCCATTCTATATGTGAAGCATTGCCTTCGACATCGAAGTATAAGTTTTCATTTTCATGAACGTAAAATCTAGATGCTGTATCATTTCCGCCATCTGTTTCATTACCTTCGTAGTAAATAACAGAAGTATCTGCACTTATGTTAATAGAAAGCGAAGCGTCATATTGAATCGCTTCTTCCAAAGCTGCATCCATTAACACAAACCCCCAACCATAATCATTGTTAGGCCTAACTGGGTGAGTCAAAAATTTGAATTCTGAAGTTGATTCAAGAATTGTTCTAATCATCAATGGTTGTAAATCAGGATTAGCTTGCAAAAGTAAAACGGCCATACCTGCTACCATTGGTGTTGCCATACTTGTACCAGAATATGAGGCATAACCGTTGCCAC
>CAZYZI010000055.1:0-6337 GCA_964651915.1 uncultured archaeon
CCACCCATTACAGCATCAAGATCACTTACATTTTCTTTACCTAACATATCACTTCCAACTTTCTTTGCAAAATCCCACATTTCTCCATCGTTAACAGTAGGTGGATAGTCATTACCAGGATAGTCTACAATTGCTTCACAACCATGAGCTTCAGCAATATTTACAGCAATTTCTTTAACTCTTTTTTGAAGTTTCTTCAGGCCATCCATAGTCAATGATCGAAGAGTTCCCAACATTTTAACTTCAGGAGGGATGACATTTGCAGCTTGACCACCTTGTATTGCACTTATGCTTACTACTCCAGAATCTAATGGATCTAGTTCACGGGATATGATTGATTGAAGATTTGTTATAATTTGAGCAGATGTCAATACAGGATCTTTTGTCAAATGTGGAACTGCAGCATGACCACCAACACCTTTTATTGTCAAATCTAAAAATGTTGTTGCAGCAAGGAATGTTCCTTCCCTAGAACCAATTTGGCCAGTAGGCATTTGTGGCCAAACATGGAGTCCAAAGATTCGTTCAACTGTTGGATTTTCCAAAGCACCTTCCTCTCTCATCAATTTTCCTCCAGCACCACCTTCTTCAGCAGGTTGGAAAAATAATTTTATTGTTCCATTAAATTCATTTTCTTTAGATTTTAATATTTTTGCAGCTCCTAACAACATAGCGGTGTGGCAATCATGGCCACATGCATGCATTTTACCATCTATCTCACTCTTAAATGGTACATCAGTTTCTTCATGTATAGGTAAAGCATCCATATCTGCTCTTAGTGCTACACAAGGTCCCTTTCCATTACCTATTGATGCTAAGACACCAGTTTTAGCAATTGGAGATTGATAAGTAATTCCTAAATTATCTAATTCTCTTCTAACTAATGCACTAGTTTTTATTTCTTCATACATCAATTCAGGATGTTTGTGTAATTCACGACGTATATCAATAATCCAATCAGATATTTTTTTAGCTTCTTTTTTGGCCTCATCTGGATGCATAATTAGTAAGGATTCATTCTCATTATAGTAGTATCGCCATTGTCAAACCATACTGGGAATTGGTTATTATCTGTAAATTTAGTCTTTGCTTCGCCAGTTAATTCTTCAGCAGGATCCCACTGTAAAAGTGCAACTCCTTTTTTCATCTCTTCAGAGAGAACAATGTAGTTTACTTGTTTGACTCCGGCTTGAGGCGTTGATAGAGATTTGCCAGCTTCAATAGCTTGTTCACTATTTCCAGTTATTACTTCAGCACCGTTTTCCCAGCTAGCATTAGTTTTCGTTAGGCCAAACGTCAAGCTACTAAGTCGGTGATCACTGACAACTAAACTATCATTCTCTACGAAATTAATCCACAGTACTGCATCAAATTCTTCTTGACTAGTTCCTTCTTGAAATCCTCCCATGACTGATGGAGGCGGGTAGGCTCCTAGGGCACAACCTAGGAATAGTAATGAGAAACCAAATGCTATTGATTTTCTCTTAGTGTGTTCGAATCCCTCTATAAAATATTGGAATCCAATACCAGCAATAAGTGCAACTGGAGCTAGAAGATATGGTGCATGCCGGTATGCAATCAATAGATGTGAACCTGTTATTGCACCTATAGCGGCTAGAGATAGGATTGGAATCAACCATCCCCATATTACCCATCCATATTTCTTTGTTGTAACAAAACTAGGTGATGCGGCCATTGAAATCCAAGCCAAATTAACTATTAGATAAGGCACAGATTCCATTCCAACAGGTATTTGTGTACCTGGAACTCCTTTCCATAGTGTAAGAAGAATTACAACAAAAGAAATTGAAAAAGCAATCAATATTCTTTTTGTGAGTGTTTTGTGAGTTATATTTTCAGAGAAGGATGGTAAATCCAAGTAATTTCGAAGTAGCCAAAGAGAAACTAATCCGATGAGCGGCATTACCACCATAATCAATCTTACTGAAATTGAATCAGGCAAGAAGTCGAATGCACTTTGCTCTAGCATCTTGCTAAATGATTTTGCGTAAATCAGCCAATATGCTGAAGTTACAAGTGATATTATTGAAAGAGCAACCATACTCTGCTTTATTTTTTCTTTATTCCCTGCAGCAATTTCAACGCATATAATCCCAACAATTGCAGCACACATTAGTAATAAGGTAAAGTGATGTGTTATCAATAGGCCTAAGAAGGAAAAAATTAGTATTCTCTCCCACGGATGATTACCTTTCCAAATATTAAGTTCATAATTTTTTTTAGATTCTAAACATTTAATCCATGAATATAAGAATACAAGGCCCAATGTTTCCGCTAGTCCACCAGGCATTGGATGTGAATTTGCATAAACAACCCCAAATGTCACACCATAGAATGCAGCACCAAATAAAGCAGGAATAAAGCCTACAATTCTCTTACCAACTATGAATAGCATAGGTATGGAAAGTGCAGAAACGAAAGGAATAAACCACATCAAAGTATAATGATATTCTATGTTTGTTAGTAACGATATAGTTCCCGTTAGAATCTGCATTCCTTGAAAATCAGGATATGCCCTACCCCAACCAATGTAATTCTCATTTAGCATATTCCCGTTTTCCATTAAATATCTAGTAAGATACAGATATTCTCCTGAATCACTACCCCACAATCTCCAATTATAGTTGTGAAATATACGAATTAAGGCAGTTAATGATATAACTGAATAAAGGATATACTTTTGGAATTTTTTAATTCGCATTTGAGGCTCCAACAAAAAGTAGTGTTATCTCCATAATAGAAGCAAAAGATATTAGAAAAATCACGTTGATAATCATAGATGGCTCAGGAGTTCCTAGCATTATTATTAGGATAATTAAGATATAAATGTATTTTCTGATTGATTTTTTGTTCTCTAAATATCCAGATATCATTAAAATTAGGAGGGGTAAACTTAATAGAATACCTGAAAAAAGAGAGATTGAAACTAATAATTTGATGGACTGGTATATGGATAGTTTTGCAATTATTAATTCATTTTCTTCTAACAATATATCGAGTAAAAAAGGAGCCACATAAAGAAGTCCAGATATGGCACCAACAAGGAAAAGGATAGGTCCTAATGTGAAACAGACAATTAATATTTTCCTTTCATTTTCATTTAGACCAGGTTTGGAAAAATTGTAAAATCCTTTGTACCATAATGGATGTGATATTACGATAGATCCGATAAAACTTAGATATAGTTTGAGTCTAATAAATTCAGTGGGACTAAATATGGCCATATCCTCTATTTCTAAAGGGACAAGATTTACTATATTTTTCATTATTTCTTTTGCAAATGGAAATAGTACGAGAATAAGAATTAGAGTAATACTGAAAGGTAACTTTAGATGCTGGCGGAGTTCTTCAAGGTGCCCTGACAAAGGCCCGCTGATATCATCAGTTTCAGACAATAAGAGGGTAAGGTCGGGGGCTTAAAAGGCGCCTTGTATGGCATTTCAGTGAATATAATACAAGGTTGTGTTAGATATCCTCCAGCACCAGGTGGTGCAGAGACTGTAGTTCGAGCTTATTCCGAGGGACTTCTTTCTAAGGGGCATAATGTAGAAGTTATTACTACCGATTTGTATACAGAGACTCCTTTTGTCAAGAAGGATATGCCTAGTGAGGTATCTGGAGTTCCAGTTTCAAGACATAGTGCGTATTCTATTTCTGGTGAAGCTCATTATGTTTTAGCTCCAGGTATGGTAACTTCTTTTCTTAAGAAAAAAGCAGATATAATCCATACTCACTCATATGGTTATTTTCAAAATCATGCAGCTTGGATTAAGGAAAGGTTCCAATCAACGCCTTGGGTAATTACTCCTCATTTCCATCCATCATGGTCTATGTGGGGAGGCGCTAAACGTCGGACGCTTAGGGATTTTTATGATTCTAAAATAGGTAAATCTACGATGGAGTCTGCAGACTTGATAACCTGTGTAAGTAATCATGAAAAGGAGATGTTGGTTAAAGAAATAGGAATTAGTGATGAGAACATCAAAATAATATTTAATGGAATTAACTGGAGTGATTGGGAACAAATCCCAGATAAGGAAAAATTCAGGAACAAGTATCCAGATGTTTCAGACAAATTCGTTATTTTTGCAGGTAGATTAGCTACGAATAAAGGCATCCCAGATTTAATTGATGCTATATCACTTGAGGGTTCTAAAAGATTTGATTTAGTTGTTATGGGTGCCGATATGGGCCTTGGTAAGGAGTTAGATCAATTAGCTTTGTATAAAAACATTAAGATGCACAGATTAGGTCATGTTGATGATGAAATATATCGTTCAGCTTTATCTGCTGCAGAGGTTTTGGTCTTACCTTCTGAGTATGAGGCATTTGGAATTGTTCTATTAGAGGCAGCAGCAGCAGGAACTCCAGTGGTAGCTACAAGAGTGGGTGGAATCCCTGAGGCAATGTGTGAGGGGAAAAATGGGTTGTTGGTTGAATACAAGAATTCCAAATCGTTGTCTAAGTCTATATTTTCCATTCTAGATGATGATTCTTTATCCTCAGAGATGAGGTCTTTTGGAAGAGAATTTTCTAAGGATTTCTCATGGTCAAAAATTGTTAATAATTTAGAAAAAGAGTATCAAAAACTTCTGGCGTAAATCTTTAAAGGAAATATCTTCTGCTACCCCGTGGCTCCAAAAAAGTTGAACTTTCGAATGAGCATTCCTCCTGAGTACCGGGATAAGTGGAATTTTTTTAATTCAAGATCAAAAATAGAAGGAATGACCCCTGCTGAATTACTCAGGGATCTTATCGATGAATATTTGGAAGAATTTGAAGAAGAAAGAGCTCAGGCTGAAGAGGAATTAGATGAAATAGCTCCTCTTAGAGATAGGGTTCCCAAAAAGGTCAAAATTAAGAAACCAGTAAAACCTAAGAAAAAGTCATTCTTAGCTAGAAAGGCAACTATAATTAGGAAACGGGATGAATCTGATGAAGAGGAAGACGTAACTATCCAAGACACGCCTAAATTCCGTTTGCTGGAGTTGGTACGTAAGTTGGATGTAGGTGATGGTATTAATCCCGATTCTTTAATTAGTGCGGCTGATGAAGAAGGCATAGCTAATCCTAAGCTTCAAATGAATAAGATGATACGCCGAGGAATCTTATATGTACACCTTGACCGAGTACACGTAACATAGATGTTTTGGAGGTAAAATGGAGTTAAGCAAAAAACAATGGTTAATTTTGATTCTTTTAGTTCTTGGATTTATAGCCGTCGGAGGTGTAATTGGTTTTGTTTTTGCTTCCTTACTTTCTTTCATACCAGCATATTTCTATCTTAAATCCATTAGGAATACAGAAAAAACAGATGTAGAACCTTGGGACACATTGGGTACAGCTTTTGCCTGGGGAGCTTTATCAGGCGTTTTTTTAGCAATGATATTTAATGCGTTGGGAACTACATTTCTGTTACTTTTATTGTCGAGTTCATCAGAAGATGTTGATTTTGAGAGTATGGGGATTATAATTGGAGCAGTAATTGTTGCACCAATAGTAGAAGAATTTGTAAAACCATTAGTAATGTTTAGAAATACACAAGTTCGCCAAGAAATGGATGAGATAGAGGATGGAATTGTTTATGGCGCAGCGTGTGGTTTAGGTTTTGGAGCTACTGAGAACGTTCTTTATGGTCTTTCAGAGGAGGCTGTTGCAGGAGGTATAGCTGGAATTTTCTTGATAGTAATCCTTAGAACGGTATCATCTATATTGCTTCATCTTGTGGCTACTTCGTATACAGGTTATGGCATTGCAAAATATCAAATTGAAGGTGAGCCTTTCAGTGTTGTCATTAAATATTATTTGTTGGCAGTTTTAATCCATGCAGGATGGAATGCTATGGCTGTTAGTAGTCTTGTTTTTGACAATGACGTTGGTGCAATTTTGTTATTCTTTGCTAGTATAGTTTTAGCTATATCTGGCCTTGAAATGGCTAAAAGAAGAATTAGAGAGCTTGATGTGGCAGGTTCCAACATTCAGGGCACGAATATTAGAGCAGGTGTAGGAAATAATGAATGGTCAAGTGATAGATGGGAAAAGAAGAGTGGTTGGGAGCACAAGAAGCTAAGTTCTTCCAGTGTAGATACAGGAGCTTATAATTCGAATCGTTCAGGAAATACTGCAGATGCATTATATGAATCAAGTACAAAGACACCTGAAGAGTTAGCCACATCAACTAAAAGTTGGGCCGTTAATTATGACTGGCGAAGTGCCATTGGTTTCTTAGTTTTCTTATTCTTTATTCTTAGTGATGTTATATTTTAGTAAGATATAATTATTTTAAGCACTTTTATTTGTGAATTTTGCTGGGCCA
>CAZYZI010000056.1:0-6240 GCA_964651915.1 uncultured archaeon
TTTTGATAGGAGGTGATGTTATTTTCAAAGGTAGTTTAGGAAGAACTGATTTACCTGGAGGAAGTACTGAACAACTAATGAATGCTATTTCCAAAAAAATATATCCATTGCCTGATGAAACTACCATTTATCCGGGTCATGGGCCTGAAACTACATTAGGAATAGAAAAGAAAGAAAATCCCTACCTTAATGGGACCTTGAGATTAGCATAGTAATTTTTATATCAATTTAATGTGGGGTTAGATGGATGAGTTACGAAAAATACGAAGAGAAAATAAAATTAATCGCAAACTCTATCAAAAAAAATGAAAAATTGATTACTACAAACAGAAAGGGACATAACTACAGAGATTTGAAATTTAAAAAAAAACAGACACGTATCGAAACTGGGAATTTAAACAATATACTTTCGATTGAAGACAATTTAATTGATTGTGAATCTGCTGTAACTTTAGGCAAAATTAATAGAATCACCATTCCAAAAAAAAGAATTATTCCTTCCTTACCGGAAGGTGATAATTTTACTGTAGGGGGGTGTCTAGCTGGATTAGGGCTAGGATCAAGTTCCTACATTCACGGTTTCTTTAATGATAATGTTATAGATTTTGATATTATATTAGGTAATGGAGATATATTGAAAAATATTTCAAAAACAAAAAATCCTGATTTATTCTATGGTATTGGAGGGACTTATGGGACTTTGGGAATTATAACCAGAGTGAAAATGAAAATAATACCTTGTGAAAAGTATGTGAAAATTAATTATTATCATTACAATTCCTTTGAAAAATTTTATGACCATTTTAAAAAGAAAATTGATGCTAAAAAAGATGATTTTATCGAAGGATTTGCAAATAGGAAAAATGATTATACCATAGTAGTAGGGAATTTTGTGGCTAATGTAAATGCCAACGATATTGCCATCATAAAAGATAAGGATATTTTAGTACAACGTAATATATGTATTTATGCTCAAATAGCAAATAAAAAAGAAGTTACTTATTTACGGTTATTAGATTATTTAGAACGGTACAGCTATGCTGCCTTTTGGGGGCATTATCTATACACTCCCTACAAAATTATGGATTATGTCTACGCTGGATTAATGTATTCATTAATGCCACAAAAAATATTGGATTCATCTCCAGGTCATGGGAAATATAATATCTCTAAATATTTTCATGCGGCAAATCATATAGTTGGAGATTATACTAGAGATGAATATGTTCTTGCTACTGACATCGGTGTTCCTTATTCAAAATTAAAAGAAGCTATGGATCTAGCTGATGAAATGACTGAAACGTACCCTCGTTGGATATGTCCTATTAACATAGATCATCATCCAGATAAAATATTTTGTACTAAAAAACCTGAACTTTGTGAAGATAATATTGTATTTGATTTAGGAATCTATGGTATTAAGAATACAAACAAAACATCAAAAAAAATAAATCAAGCATTTGAGAAATTTTCTTTTGCACACGGAATGTTTAAAGGTTTTTTCTCTACATGCTATTTCACTTATGATGATTTTTGGAATCAATTTGATAAAGAAAAATATGAATACATCAGAAAAAAATATCATGCAGATGGAAATTTTATGGATATTTATGAAAAGATAAATTACCGAAATAAAGTGAAAAAGAATAATCTTAGAAGCAAACTATTCAAGTTTTTTGGTAAAAGATATCTTAAACAAATAAATAATAATAAAGATACATTAATTAGATAAAACATGAAAGCGTTAGTCGTAGGTAATAGACCATTGGGAAGCAATGTTATTGAATTAGCAAAGAACAAATTGATAATTGCAGCTGATGCTGGAGCTGATCAATTATTGAAATATAACATAATTCCTGAACGTGTTATAGGAGATTTGGACTCAATCTCAGATAAAGCATCGACAAAACTTGAAGAATGGATTGTATCGAATAAAAATGTACAAAAAACTGATTTGGAAAAGGCCGTGGATTATGCTTTTGAAAAAGGCGCCTCTGAAATAGAGATAATTGGTTGGTCAGGAGGTAGAATTGATCACACTCTAGCTGCATTAGGCTTAGCATTTAATCCTAAAATAAAATTAATTGATGAACAATTTACTGTACAAGCTATCACTGATTCAAAGACAATTAAAGGTAAAGAGAGTACTCTTTTTTCACTCATGCCAATCCCTGAAGCTCGAGTTAGTATCAAAGGTGCAAGATGGAATCTTCAACATGAAAAAATGCAAATGGGAGGAAGAGGTATACACAATGAAATAGGCTCTTCAGGTGTAACAATAATAGAATGTCACAGTGGGAATTTATTACTAATTCAAGGTAATTTTGTTTTACCTCATGACTGATTATTTTCTATTTCAGAAACAATTATAGTCACCAGAGCAGAACCAATAAGTGCAGATAAAAATACCCCTAGATTAGCAAGTCCGTTTTCGTCAATTGGATTAGTAAGATACTCGATACCAGTTTCTAAATCTGAAATGAAAATTCCATAAATCACAACCGAAATTAAGCCAAAAACTGCACCTACTAAGCCGCCATTTGCTGTTACTCTATCTGACAAAGACAAAAAAATTGGAAGAACGGTGGCTGCAGCAAACAAATCTGCAACCAAAAATATTCTAAAAACGCTTAGTGCATCATCTGCGTAATACCAAGCCAAAATAATCGCAATTGGAGCTACCGAAATTGCCGCATATCTTGCTTGGGCAATACCCATATTAGAATCAGTTAAATCTCTAGAAACTACTGCCACAATTGCATTCTGAAGAGTGTCTATACTGGAACATACTAGAGCAATTCCAAGAACTAAAAACATGGATAGAATTAGTGCATTATAATCCTTAATTAATTCAAAGAATGCTAGTGAAGGATCGGAAATTAAACCTCTCCCTGCGGCAACAGTGCCTAAGTATCCGAATAATAATACTGCAACAAAGCATAGTAATGATGCCAAGAATGCACCCTTACGTAAGGCATCATTATTCTCTGAAGCCCAAGTACGTTGCCAATTACCTTGTGAAAACATTTCAGCGGCAGTAATTGCTAAAACAAGGGCAAGGCCTGCTTCAAAGGTTGAATAATCACTTATGCTACCTATACTCCAAGCATCCTCAGGATTGTAGGCTTTTGCATCATCAAAAGTACTGTTAATTCCTTCATTGAGAATAAAAATAACCACACAAACTACTAACCAAATTATGAAAAATGATTGAATACTATCTGTTTTAATCGAAACTGGTAATCCTCCTATTACTGTATAAAAAGTTGTTACAATTGCTACAAGAATTATAGGGATTAGAAAATCTATTCCTGATAAAAATTCTACTGCTCTGCCTATTGCAATATATTCTGCAAACATAAAAGCAAACATGTAAAGTATCGAAATTATACCTACATAGAGTTGCATAGGGCGACCCATCTTTTGACGAACAAAATCTGCAAGTGTGACGCCTTCGGGTGTTAAATTACGAACAATAGGGCCTAAATAAGCTAGCAAAAGAAATGGAGTAGCTGAAGATAATGCATACCCAAATACATCATAAAATCCACCATAATAACCTACCTCTGAAGGCCCAAATAATATCCAAATACCCATTCCCGAAGCGAATAAACTAAGGCCTATCATGATCCAATTTTGACTGTTTCTTGCAGACAAAAAAGAATCATTATCTAGTTTTATCTTTTGGGATTCGTGATAACCTAACCAAGCAAAAAATGCTAAAGAAACTAAAATTAGAATGTACCCAATGGTCAAAGATATCATGCCATCTTCTCCATAGATTTAGCTAACTCTTCCACTATCTTACAAACCCTATCTTGGCTATGGCCAATAATATATAATGATGGCTCAAAACCATAACCTCCTTCATCTACCAAAGCTTCAGCCTCTAAATTAGTCTCACTTATTAACAAATCATCCCCATTTCTAATTAATTTAGCTGAATTGAAACCTAGGTTGTTTAACAATTCTGAAATTATGGAATCCCATCGAAGATTAATTATAACTAAAGCATCGGAACCAAGTCTTCGCAAATCAAGGAGCAATTCAGATAAATGTGTCGAAGCACCAAACTTAGGGGAGGAAAGAGGGCGGGCTTTACCGCCAATAGGCGTCAAGCGACCTGGGAATGCAACTATGTCTGAACTGTCTGCCGCATCATTTGAAGCTATAGCAATATTAACTCGTACTTGAGGAGATAATAACGGAATTGAACTCTCTAAACGTTTACGCATCTTTGCAATTTTAATTAACATTTTTTCCCTAGTATCCTGAACTGGGAAATTTACTACCAACTCTTGACCATCCACTATAATCTTCAAAACCCATCGGGATGCATCTCCCGTTTTTAGCATCTCAGATAAAGAGATGGCAGCTTCCTGTAAATTACTCTCAATAGGTTCATTATAATGTGTTGGCAAAGTATGCAAGTAGTTTCCAGCCATCACTTGACTAACTCCCAAAGCTCGGCCAAGATTGGCCTGAGTCCAACCTTCTTCAGACAAAATACGACAAGCTCTTCCCCTTAATTCCTTGAAAAGATTTCCTGTTAATTCAACTGGCATCATATTAATCACTTATAATATATGAAAAGGGAGTTATAAAGTTCGTACAAACCTTTTAGCAAGGGGTCTACTAAACTAAGTTTAGAGGCATAATATTTGACCAAATTGATACCAATTTCAGATGAGGTTTTAAAAGACATTTTTGATGAAACTGGATTTAATCCAAATAACCTATCTATTCGTGAAACAAATCGTTTAGCAACAATAATAAGTGAAAAAGGAAAAATTGACTTTGTCCGAATGGAAATGGGAATTCCGAATATTCCAACGCCTGATATTGCTAAAAAGGCTGAGAAAGAAGCCATAGACAAAGGGCTTCAGGGCATTTATCCTCCATTTGATGGAATACCTGAACTAAAATTAGCCGGAAGCAAATTCGTTAAAGCATTTTTAGACGTGGATGTTGAGCCTGAACACGTAATTCCTACTTGCGGATCTCTACAAGGAGGGTACATCTCCCAGGCCTTAGCTGGAAATATGCACAAAGAGAAAGACACTATTCTTTACTTAGATCCAACATTTCCTGTAACTAGATACCAAGCAAAATTTTTAGGTTTAAAAAATGAAGGAATCGAACTTTATGATAATCGTGGTGAAAAATTATTAGAAACCATCCAAGAAAAAGTTTCTAAAGGTAACATTGGAGGATTACTTTGGTCATCACCCAATAATCCTAGTTGGTCTTGTTTAACTGAATTCGAACTAAAAGGAATAGCTGAAATATGCGATAATAATGATGTTTTGGCAATTGAAGATCTTGCATATTTAGGAATGGATTTTAGAAAAGATTATTCACAACCACATGAAGAACCATACATCCCTACAGTTGGTAAATTTGGTAAAAATTGGATTACTTTGATTTCATCCTCGAAAGCATTCTCTTTTCCAGGGCCAAGATGTGGACTTGCAATTATTTCACCTGAATTAAATAAACAAGAATTTGCACAATTAGATGAGTTTTGTGGACGAAGAAGATTTGGACACGCATTTTCTCTAGGTGGATTATACGTTACCACATCAGGTACAACACACACCGCCCAATTTGCTTTAACTAAAATGTTAGAAAGTTCTACAAACGGTGAATATAATTTTGTTAAAATTACAAGTGAATATGGTAAAAGAGCAAAAAAAGTATGCAAGATATTTTTGAAATATGGTTTCAAACAAGTTTACGAAAAAGATATGGATGAAACTGTAGGTAATGGATTTTACCTAACTATGTCATACCCAAATTATGAAGGTAATGATTTAATGATTGAATTAATGAAGTATGGAATTTCAACAATTACTCTAAAATCGACCGGCTCAAATAGACATGAAGGATTACGAGTTTGTATCTCGTTTGTGAGTGAAAAAGATATGCCCCTTTTAGAAGAAAAATTGAAAAAATTTATGGAGAATAACCGATGAAACCAAGCGAAATTGATTTTAATAATTTAACATTCAGTTTTACAAGAACAAAATCAATGTATGTGGCTAAATGCAACCTAGGTGAAGATTGGCAAAATGGTGAATTAGTACCATTTGAGAATTTAAATCTCTCGCCGGCCGCGGTTGTACTGAGCTATGGCCAAGGTCTTTTTGAAGGTATGAAGGCCTACAGATGGGATAATGGAAAAATCACAATGTTTCGCCCAGAGATAAATGCTAAAAGAGCTGCAAATGGTTGTACAAG
>CAZYZI010000057.1:0-5551 GCA_964651915.1 uncultured archaeon
CTTGGTACCATCGTTTTTTACCTGAGGGAGTTTTCTTAGAAGACTTAGGGCAAATTGTCGAAGAGGAATTGATTAAAGCATATAATGAGGTGGAAAGAGAAGCAGATGAATTCTTTGATAATCGTGTAAAAGAGCGATTCGAAGAAATTTTTGCGCAGGCAAATCCAAAAGATCTACGAGGATTATTACCTAAAAAACCTCCAGTTGCTTGGGCTGAATTGCCTGTCGAAATTCAAAGAGAAATTCAAGTTATGCATGACAATAGTCAGAGTGAAGGTATTACAGAGAGAACATTGAAAAAGAGGGTTCGACAATACCTTGTTGACCAATTCATAATCGACGAGTGAAAAAATGGCAAAAAAAGACGTAACAAAACCAATCAGCTTGGACCCCCGTGGTGGACGTCCAAGAGACAAATGTGAAACTCACATAGAGGGTATTGATCGTATTTTAAACGGAGGCGTGCCTATTGGAAATATTGTTTTGTTAGCTGGAACTGTTGGTTCAGGTAAGACAACATTAGCAATGGAATTTCTGATAAATGGTGCTAAAGCTGGTGAAACTTGTTGTTATATTTCTGTGACAGAACCGTCGTCAAAAATGTTATCAAATCTTCAAACTTATGGATTCTTTGATGAGTCTTTAGTTAAAGAAGGGAAATTAAATATTTTTGATTTGACTGTTATTAATGATAGATTGGGTGTTGAAAGATTAGATGGGACGTATACTGCTAAAGATATGGAAGCCTTATTGGGTGCATTCGAAGATATTGTTGATGAATTAGGAGTTACAAGATTAGTCATTGATTCTATTACTGCTGTATGTTATCAGTTGCCTGACAGAGGAAGTATCCGAAATTTCATTTTTAGATTAAGTCAATTCTTGAGTACTTTTGGATGTACAACTCTGTTAATTTCAGAAACTGTTGTTGATTCAAATACGCAAACTTACTCTATTTTTGGAGTGGAAGAAGCTGTGGCTGATGGTGTTGTTCTTATGGGTAATATCATTAGACAAGGTGATTTGTTGAGAAGTTTACAGGTTGTCAAAATGCGCGGAACTAAACATTCACGTGCAAGACATTTGATTGAATTGACGCCAGTTGGTTTGGCTGTAGTTCCGCTTCTAAAATGGGGGCAAGATGGAGGGCAGGCGTTTACATGAGCATCAAAGATACTGCACAATCAATCATCAAAAGTATAAACGATGGTGATACGTTAACTACTATTTCACTTGGGGCGGAAAATTTTCATGACGATTCTGTTAAAATTGCAAGTGTTTTGTTAAATAAAAAGTTAGGTGGAATTTATGTTACAACATCTAGACCTTCTTCGCATATTGTTGATGAATTAGAAGCGGCTAAGGCTGAATTGTCTGACCTTTATTTCGTAGATTTGGTTTCTATGACTGTCGGAGGTACAACTGGAGATCCAAGAACTTTGTATGTTGAATCTCCCACTATGTTAGAATCTATTCTTTTGAATATTTCGCTTCTAGAAAGGCGGTTGAAATCTAAAAGACGATTTGTTCTGTTTGACTCTGTTAACGGCTTAAGTATTTACTCTGAACCAAAAGTATTAAGGGAATTTATTAACGTTCTCGGTAATTCAATGCGTATTAGAGAAATTTACAGTATGTTGTTAACTGTTAAAGAACAAACTGACGAAGATTTAGGATCTGCGTTAAAATTATTATCAGATAAAGTAATAGGTGAATAAAATGGCAGAAATTGTATCAACGGGAATAGAAAGACTGGATGAAGCTTTGATTGATGAGAAAGGCGTTACTCTAGGGAGTTGTGTCTTGATTGAGGGGACGTCTGGTTCTGGAAAAGAATTATTATCGAAGCAATTTGCTTCTGCAGGTGTCGGTTCCGAAAATGTTGTTTATTTTTCAACTGATGAAACTTCTGATGAATTGATTGATACTTTTGAACAATACCGATGGCCTACTGATCTTAGAATTGTTAATGTTGGAACTCAATATTTCGAAAAAGTTCTATCCCGTGAACTTCAAGCTTCTCGGTTTAAACAGGAAGGGCTTTCTGTAGCAGAATTGAGAAATTTAGGCTCTTATGGTTCCACTTCTGATCAAATTAATTTCGTAGCTGATATGACGTATGAAATTTCTAAACTACGATCTCCTTTCCGTGTTGTTGTGGATTCTTTAGATTTCTTTATGCAATACTACAATCCAATTGAAGTATTGTCTGCTATGAGAACAATTAAGGAATATGCGCAAGCAAATGGTGGAACTGTAATGTACACTATTTCAGAAGGTTCTCATGAAGCTAGAATTCACAGTCAAATTGAAGCAATATGCGATGTTGTTATTCAACTTGAAGTTGGAAGAATGGCTGCAGAGTTTGAAAATAGATTAATTATTAAGAAAATTCGTAATCACCCTGAAAAGGCTGCTGTAATGATTTATGCTGTAACAGAGCATGGAATTACTCCAGAGATGATTACTCGTGTCGCTTAAGGGCGGTATGGGTTGTCATGTTTATTGAAAATCGAAGATTGGTGTTTCGCATAGTAGCGTTTGCTCTCACACTTTACTTTTTCATAACTAACATAATTTTAGGTTTTTACGTTCTAAAAGCAGGAAGTTGGGGCGGTGGTCTAAAATTCCTTACTAATTGGAATTTACTTTTTAATTTTATTATTGCTATTTGTGCACTCATTAATGAAAGAGATTCTAAATTCGTTTCTTACTATTTCTTATTGCCGGCCTCAATGGTTCTCAACGTTCTTGTTTTCTTACTATATTGGGTTATCAAACTCTTTGGTGGATTTGGTGCTGCTGAAAGTGGGTGGTCTGCATTTGATGTTCTCAAAGATTATTATATGCATTTTGGAACTTCGGTATTTTTATTTGTAGAAGTTTTATTTTATTCTAAAGCATTTGAAGATTTCAAAAAAGAATTCTCTGTTTTTGGTATGATTTTTGTAGGGTATATTTGTTGGATGGAATTTTTTGTTCAAGTTAATAACGATTTTCCTTGTGGCGATGTTTCTTGTGGATATCCTTACCTTTTCTTGAATTATTTAGATGTTGTAGGAAGATTGATCTTCTATCTTATTGTTTTAATTTTAGGTACTGTTTCTTGGATTGGTTGTAGAAAATTGATTAAGGGGCCTGGACATTCTCTGTTTTAGGTGATGTTGTAGCAAGGAAAATACCGCTTCCTACAATTAAGAGAGTGCCTACCATATCCCAAATAGATAAAATTTCATTAAATATAAAAAATCCGTAAATCCAACTAACTACAACTGTACTATATGAAAAAGCTCCAATATATGCGGCTTTTGCCGCATGGTATGCTTTCGTCATGCCTATTTGGCCTATTCCTGCCGTAATCCCTACTCCGATTAAAACTTGAATTTCATAAGTTGATATCGTCAATAATTCTTTTACTGAAAAAGGAAGACTGAAAATTACACAAAATATAGCAAACCAAAAAACCACCGATTCTGATGTGGCTGTTGATCTTAATTGTCTTATTGAGAGATAAGCTATAGCTGATAAAATACCTGAAATGAGTGCATACAATGCATTAATTTCAATTGCCTCGAGCGAAGGCGATATTATCAAAATAGTTCCTGTAAAGGCAACCCCGATACAAATGAAAAGAAATGGAGATACTTTCTCTTTAATTAAATATCCCGAAAAAAGTGCTACAAATAGAGGAGATGTCCACTGTAAAACAACTGCCGTTGTAAGAGAAATTAACGGAATGGCATAAAAATAACAAGCCATCGCCGAAAGACCAGAAATACATCTGGCAATGAGCCATTTTGGTTCTTTAAATGAAAGTGATTTATTTTGTATTTTTGATAAAATAAACGTCATTATTGCGATTACGATGCTTCTACCAAAAATTACAGTCCACACTATAAGAAGTCCGCCGGATAATTTTACAAAAACTCCAGTTGCTGAAAAACAAAGACCGGCCAATATCATCCAAGCAATTGCCGCTTGAGGCGAGTCGTTATTTTCTTCAGCCATTCAGATTGTCTTCTATTATTTGTTCCCAATTATTTGGTTTAGGCGGCCATCCTTCTGACATGTATGTGTAAAATTCTTTTTTATCTTTTATTTGTAAAGCTTCATTTGTTTTAATTTCACTTTCAATCGTAGAAAATGTTTCTTCTGAATCTATTGCATGTGCTGCTCCAACATGATTTGGATACACTTTTGTTTTTCCTGGTAATTTTTCTAAAATCCTTAAACTGTCAAATAACATGTCTGATTTTTCTTTCAAATCTCCTCCTAAATCCGTCCTGCCTACATCCCCTATAAACAAACAATCTCCTGAAAGTAAATTATCATCGTCAATTAAGTAACAATTATGGTCGTACGTGTGTCCTGGTGTGAATATTACTTTTATTTTTGTTTTTCCTATTGATAGAATGTCTCCATTTTTTGTTTCTATTTTTTGACCTTTATATGATGATTTGTGGCTTTTTACAATTCCGTTCGTATTATATTTTTTAGAAAAATATGTTGATGCGGATCTTCTATCTGCATGTGTGTGTGTATCTATCACATATTTTATTTTTGGATTATTTAAGTTCTTAAGTTCATTTTCAATTACTTCTTCATACCCTTGAAAAGAATCTACAATAGCAACTTCGTTTTCTTTGTTTGAATAAATAATGTAAGAGACACATCCAGTTTCTCCTAATATTAACTGAGAAATACTAGTCATTCTTATATTAACAAGATATAATGTACTATAAGAGACAGACACCTCTTCTTCCACTGGAATTATTTAAGTATTCGCCACCTTGTTTTTCTTTTTTCTTTTTTCTTTTCTTTTTTTATATAATTTGCATTGGAAACAAAGGTGTCTCTGTATCGTAAATTTCATAATTTGTTTTTGAAGAGCTTTTAAATATACGTAGAAAACGTCAAGTATAGTGCACTGCACAGGAATAACAATGTACAAGAACGCAACATTTGCATTAATGGTAGCTATCTTTTTACTTGGATCTCAAGCAACCGCAGCAGTAGAGGACTCTACTTTTGCAGTTGGAGATAAATGGGCATTTGGTAAAGAAATAGACTTGATGGAAGAAATTCGTCCACAATTAGATGAGCTTGAAGGCAACATTACTGAACTGATGGAAAGCGAAGAGGCTGAAATGGTCAAAAACGCATCAGGATTGGAACTAAAAGCATTTGAATTAGCCAATAAAGCAATTCTAGGATTTTACTACACAGGTGAAGTTGTTGATGACTTTGATCAGATGATTCATATGCAGACAGAACAATCACTATACTCACACACAGTACTAGGTACTACATTCACAACAATGATACCTGGTGAAGGAGAACATGATTTACTATTGAAATTTTGGTGTGATGAAGAAGATTGGGATGAAGAAAATGAACAGTGCGGTGAAGACGACGAAGCAGGTCAGTTTGAATTATTAGACAACAATACAGGCGAACCTTTAGTTCTCGAAGAAACCACAACAACCCTTGGTGGCAGTATGCATTACGTTGCTAAGATGACACAAGATACTTGGTGGACCCAAGACACACA
>CAZYZI010000058.1:0-5399 GCA_964651915.1 uncultured archaeon
CATAAAAATGAGTGAAGCAAAAATAAAAATTGTAGAAGATCTGCCTGGTGTAGGTCCTGCTATCGCTGATAAACTTAGGGAGGCAGGGTATGACACATTAGAGGCAATAGGAACGCAAGCGCCTGGAACACTTTCAGACGCTACTGGCATTGGAAAAGAATCCTGTGCTAAGTTTGTACAAGAAGCTAGAAAAGCCGCCAATATCGGTTCTTTCCTTACTGGAACAGAATTGATGGAGAAGCGTGCAACTGTAAGTAAACTTACGACTTCATCTAGTACATTCGATGAATTATTAGGAGGAGGTGTTGAAACACAATCAATTACTGAATTTTATGGACAATATGGTTCAGGGAAAACCCAATTTATCCTACAGCTTGCCGTAAACGCTACTTTACCTTTGGAACAAGGAGGGTTGGGTGGGGAGGTTGCAATAATTGATACTGAAAACACATTTAGACCTGAAAGAATAATCTCTATGTCAAAAGCCTTGGAATTAGATCCTGATGAAGTTTTGAGTAAAATTCATGTTGGTCGTGCATACAATTCCCATCAACAGATGTTAATGGTTGAAAAAGTCACCGAACTTGCAAAGGAGCGTCCAATCAAGATGTTAGCTGTTGACTCTCTAACTGGAGCTTTCAGGGCTGAATATATTGGAAGAGGAACTCTTGCAGACAGGCAAGGGAAAATCAACGCCCATATGACTGAATTAGCACGATTTGGAGATTTGAACAATGCTGCAGTAGTGGTGACAAACCAAGTTTCGTCTAATCCTGCGGCATTCTTTGGAGATCCTACAAAACCTATTGGAGGAAATATTGTTGGGCACACTTCAAAATTCAGAGTGTACTTGAGAAGAGGAAAAGCTGGCAAACGTGTTTGCAGACTTGTAGATTCTCCTCACTTGCCTGAAAATGAAGCATTGGTTTCTATCACAGAAGACGGGATTAGAGATGGCTAGTGAATTCAAAGAATTTCTAGCTACTCTAGAACCCGTTTGGGAAGATCCGCACGAATTTGATTGGTTGAAAAAAAGAACTGCCTATCGTCTTTCAAAAAAAAATTAAAGAACCGAAAATGCAATTACAATTAAGACTGCTGTTGTAAGCAATAATACAGGTAATGCAGGCAAGAAGGCTATGATATAGCCTTTCAAACCAAACCAATTGTCGATTGCTATAGAAATGATGCTCGCGTTTTCTCTTTCAACCCAAAATTGTTCTTTGGCGCTATCTTCTTCCATGAACTCATCCATGCTTGCATAACCTGAGCTGCCGCCATTGTTAACTGTGTGTTGAACGTCATCGGGTACATTATGGGTCATAGCATTTCCAACTTTGAAAGGCCAGTGTTTGAAATCCTTAGTTTCAGCATAACGGCCAACTGTTGAAGAATCTATGTCCTCATCGTGAACCTTGTCATAATGAACGCCACGAGGGGTCTCTTCCTCGTCTTTGTATTCATAATATGTTTCATCGGCAGGTTTGTAACTGCGGATTTCCATTTCAGAATTCGTCATCTTCCTCCCATTCGAAATCAGGTTCTCCAGATTTCCTCAAATAAACAAAGGCCGATAAAAGAGATACTCCCACTAATATGGTTAATGTCGATGCAGTTCCTCCTTCTGTTATATCATCAATAAAAGATTGAATTGCATTCTCTTTTTCTGGTTCAGAAACTTGTACGGTAAATTCACCCACATTATTATTTTCATCAGATTCGTAAACAAAATTTCCTCTATCAATAATAACCTTGATTTGGTAATCTCCTTCTTTATCAAAAGTATGCCGGAATGATATCTTTGCACTTGCTCCTGGATTTGCAAAAACAGCAGTTTCGTAAAGAACTATTTCGCTAGTTCCATCTACCCAAACAATAGAAACTGGAATTGGATTATAAGTAATCAAAGGATCACCTTGTGCAGATACAGTTATATCTAAAGTAAATGAACTTCCGGCACTTACTGTTGATGTGCCTGTTTCATTATTGATTCGGATATCTCCTGGCAAAATGTAATTATCTATTTCAAATCCATGAATCACCAAATACAAGTCTTCATCTGATATTACTTCCCAAGAATTGCTCTGAATATCTATAATTTGAATGTAAAAATTATAGGTGTCACTGATTGCATTGTCTTTATTATAATACCAATAAAAAGATACTTCATATGTACTATTTTGTGATGATTTCATATTGAAATCTGCTGTTAAACCTTGATTCCCGGATGCTTGGCCATAAACGCCTAATGTCCATTCGCTAGAATCAATATCTGATTTCCCAAATGCACTTTCTACAACGGCCTTAACAAATACGCGTTCTGAAAATTCCTCAACTGCTATTTCAGAAAACCAAGCGGTGTAATGATTTATTGATAAATTAGTTATTCCTGAGGGATGCTCTACACTAGAAGTTAGGACAACGATTTGCTCCGTTGATGATCCTCCTGTAAGAGGGTTTTCACCAGGGTCTCCTCCAGAATATTCTAAATCAATAAGGAAGTTTTCAGAATCACTAAAACTAGCATTCGATATGTCAAAATTGATATCGAAACGGGTTGCTACTTCGCTCGAGTCTGTAATCGTCTTAGACTGTGATGTTTCATAAGCATCAGGTCCGCCGCCGGAACCGATGTAAATTGCTATTCTAAACTGAACATCTTCAACCGTACCTTGTGTTGAATTTGCCCATATTGTAAAAGTATAATCTCCAGATGCTACTTCGCCTGGCGTCTGTAAATCCACTTCCCAAGAACCAACGTCTTCCCACTGCCTGTCTTGGCCAGGCCAAGACAATCTATTGCTATCTTGAGGGCAGTCGCTCTGTGTATCTGTATCTGATATTGGTCTGACTGTCGAGATATTTCCATCTCCATTGTCTAAATCTCCATAAAAATATAAATCTAAAGTATTAAAATCTGTTGATTCCTCTGCATGGGTTGGTTGGGATAGTAAAATTATTCCCAAAAGTGCTGTTGCCAGTACGCTTCTGAAGAACACCTGCATCTACTTTTGGACTTGTGACCATTCTTTAAAGGTTCCTACTGTAAAATTCTACACAATCGGTATAATGCCCTGTTGTTTTAATGAAAGTGTAGAAAATGAGTAAAGTAAGAACTTCTGCATATCGCCAAACGCCTACACCTGGCGGTTTGAAAGCGATTGAAAAAGGAACTTTAGATTATTTTGATACTGAAATGTATGCTAATTTTAATACAGAAGTTTTGGAAGAATATTTAGAGGAAAAAAACAGATCTGATGGTTTTGGAACCACTAAATGGAAGTGGAATCAAATGTTACTTGGATTAGTTATTGGAATAATTTTTGCTATTATTAATCAATATGTTGGACTAAAAGTTGGAATGATTGTTTCGGGTTCTTGGTATGTAGCATATCTTTCTGCTATGGCTTTGAGGTGGTCTCCTGGAGAAGTTAATTTATCGGCTTCTGCTTCAACTGGGGCCTCGATGGTATGTACTGGATTTGTTTTTACGTATCCTGCAATTTATTTGCTTGCTTATTCTTCTAAATATACTTTAGCAGACGGAAGTCATCTTGTTGATTCATCATTACTCTTGCCTGATTCTTGGGCATTGGCTGGCGTTGCTATGATTGCTTCTATTTTGGGGGGTTTTCTAGGTTGTTTGTACTTCATCATATTCAGACGAGTGTGGCTGGTTGAAGATCCACTGCCTCTTCCAGGTTTTGAGGCTAACATAAAATTAATGGACATTGCTGGTGAAACATCAAAAGAGGGAGGAATGGAGGGGGCAATGCACTCTATCAAACTTGTAGGGTTTTCTACGGCAGTAATTATGTTCTTTACTTTCTTAAGAGACTGGCCCATTATAGGAACTGGTTCTTATGATGCTGCAGGAAAAGAAGTTAAAGAATCTGCTTTGACTTCGGCCTCTAAAAATGTTGAATGGTATGATGGGGCTGATTTGATGGTTCCTATGAGCAACCCGCTTACCAATTATACTTGGTTAGGGTTTGAATTAACTCCAATGATGGGGGCTATTGGGTGGTTTATGAGATTTCGAGTGGCCCTGTTAGTTAGTCTTGGAACTTTTTTCACATGGCTTGTTGTTACGCCACTAGCATATCATTATGATTATCCTTTCTACTATCCTATAACTGGAAACTATCAAGCAGTTAGTCAATTTGCCCCTGTTGGATCGATAATGTCGTATAGTTATGTTGCAAGACCTATGGCAATAGGCGCAATTCTTGGAGGTGGGATAACAGGATTATTGAAAATGGCACCTGTTTTCAGAACAACTGCTGCGGATGTAATTGATATTTTTACTGGGGAAGGTGATGATGCTGCAAGAAAAGATTATGTTGAAGGAAAGGGGTGGTATGAATGGCCCATTAGTCACATTCCTGTTTTATTAATTGTATCATTAGTTGGAATTACGCTGACGTTTGCAACACAATTTGGATTTTTTGCTTCTTTTATTTTCTCTCTCGTTTTATGTTTGACAACGTTTGCATTAGGAGCAATTGCAGTCAAAGTTATGGGGGAAACTAGTATTGAGCCTGTTTCTGGAACTAGTTTTATTGTTCTTTTGATGCTTGTTTTAATTTTCAAAGCAATTGGCCTAAATGAAAGTGATACGGCTATTTTAGCATTAGTAGGAACTACTGTTTTCGGAGGTGCGATTTCTATGTCTGGAACTGTTATTGGTGATTACAAACCTGGATTGTATGTTGGCAATAGGCCAATGCATATCATGAAAACTGAATTGGTTGGAATTGTTCCTGGTACAATTGTTGCTGCTTTATTTGCTGGACTTCTCTCTTTAGCTTTGGCAAGAGGTGATTTGGTTTTGTATGCCCCTCAGGCAAATGCGTTTGCTGCATTTGCTCAAATAATGCTTGGTGGACAGACTCCTTGGAGTTTGTTAGGTGTTGGCATTGTTATTGGTGTTTTTATGGAATTGTTAACTGGAATGGGTACTGCTTTTGGATTGGGGATGTACCTTCCGATGATTATTACTTTGCCAATGGTTGTGGGTGGAGGTTTGAGAGATTATTGGGAAAGTAAATTCCTTGATGTGGCTGTTGAAAAAGAAAACCTCAGTGAAAAACAAAGAACTATGCGATTGCTCAACACATATATGATTGCAACCGGGTGTATTGTTGGTGAGGCTTTGCTTGGAACTTTCTTAGCAATTTATTACGTCCTTCCTCTAATTACAGGGTAATTTTGATTGGGCTAAATATCTTATAATGCCTCAGTTTGAAAGATTCGGGATACTTAATGGCTAAAGAAGAATATGAAACGCCTCTAATCGACGTTTACAACCGTACACATATGGATGCTCTCCATGAAGATGGAGCTTGGTACCATCGTTTTTTACCTGAGGGAGTTTTCTTAGAAGACTTAGGGCAAAT
>CAZYZI010000059.1:0-5303 GCA_964651915.1 uncultured archaeon
GCTTCTTCATAATTATCTAATCTAGTATATTCTCCATTCTTCAAAAGAACAGAAGGACCTTCTATTGAATCACAGGGATTAGCTGCAGTAGCCTTACCTGGAAGTTGGAGCTTAATTTGAGTGCCAATAGCTGCAAAAGAATCTACTATCACCATAGTTGAGGGGTGAATTGACATGGATGCTAAACCTGATGATCTAGAACGGCCATATCGTAAACGAAAGGCACCCGGTTCATCAGGAAATGCAAAAATTGGCCGACCTGCAATAACATCTTTGAGATATTTGTGCTCTTTGACATCTCCCGAAGCACTACTTTTCTTCTTTTCCGCATATGTTCTAAGAAAATCCCAACCGCTAATTGATTGCTTATCTACATGTTTTAGAATTTTAGCTGCTTTAAGACAAAGACCTTCTGCTATGACTAAACAAGCTCCACCCCTCAACGAATTAGTTTCTACCCTAGGTAGGTCTCTATTTCCTGCCACTTCTAATTTATCAGTTCTCTCACCTGTTATGCATATAGGACAAGAAGTTACTATACTTTCAATCTCATCGGAACTAGGTACGTATTGAAGGTTAACTGCCCTCTTGTAAAGAGGTATTTCTTCTTTATATCTCTCTATTTCTGCAGGGGTAGGAATGTAGGAATCTAAGCCTAATTCACGCCTAACAACATCAGCTATCAAAACAGATAATGCTTGAGCTGTTCCTCCTGCAGCTCTGATTGGACCTGCATAATAAATTGAAGCACATTTTGTATTATTATTATTCTCTAAAGTACTTACTTTGACAACACCCTCTGTTGGAGCCACAAGAACACCTTCTGTTAGTATAGAAAGAGAAGTCCTAACTGCCTGCTCAAGAGCAAATGCAACACCTTCCTTATTTTTGAGTTCTCCAGCTAATTCTTTAGCAATAATCAAAGCTGTGGATTCTCTATCATTTTTTTCAGCTACTTCCCTAATTCTTGGAGCTATTCCTTTAGGTCCAACTTGAGCTTCAACTCTTTCAGCCAAATCTTTGGCTCTCGGAATTTCAGGTTCAGTTGAAGGATCAAATCCTGCCTTACGGGCTTTAGAAACTAAATCATAACATTCATCCGCTTTTTTTTCTAAATCACGGAAATATGTCTCCATTTTATCGGACGCGACAAGTACCACATCACAACATAGAGAGCCTATTATTATTCTATTCGGCGGAATTAAACTCCATAGCTATCAACAAAAATTGTTCTATATGCTGAAGCTGCGGAACGAATACCTACAATTAATAATCCAAAAGCAATTACTAAAAATATCAAACCTGCTATCAAACCAAAATTATGATCCCATAACATAAAAATACCAGGAATGGTCAAAACAATTACTGAAAAAAGTGCTGAAGTTCCCATCAACATAAACTGAACTAAGATATCCGGATTACCTCTATCGCCTTCATCAAAATTAGCAAAAACTGAGCCTGACCAAATGCCTAATCCTGTATTACAAAAAAGAAGAATAACAAGACATTCACCAAAAAATAATGTGACTTTCAAAGGAAATTGAGCTAAAATACATATAGGAAGCCAGATTAAAATCAAACCAGGAAGAGCCATCATAATCAACGCTGCTGCTTTTCCTTTCATAATTAAGACTGATTCAACGGGATTTGATTTCATAATCCAAAGTCTCTTGCCTTCTACTCCCAATATAGTTGAACCTAGCATTGTACATTGAAGTAAAGCACCAATGTACAAACACATTGCAAGCATTCCAGGGTAATAGAGAGTAAGTGGAATATTATCACCAATAGCTTCACTAGGCAAACCAACTTTAAACCACCAAAAAACCAAAATAAAAGCAATTGAAAGTGTGGAAAAAGCTGAACTAAGAACATCTCGCTCTCTTATTGATGATATAACTTCCTTAGAACATATTGAAGAAGCTCGAGCTCCAATTATTGAGTTTAACCATTTAAACTGTAAAATTCTAACTGTATTCTTATGAGATGAGGAATGTATCTTATACGCTTCTAACGCTTCAATAAATAATTCATCCATAAAATAAAAAAATAATGATAAAACAAATAAACAAATCAAACATATGGCTATCGCAAGATCTGGATACAAATGTGACTCATTAGCCACTAACATTAAAACCATAAGAATAGGTGACAAAATCATTAGAAAAGTAAGCTTTCTTGTGAATGGATGTAATGCACCTGCAATAGAAAAAATATATCCACTAAGCGCAGACAAAACACTCAAAAGAAAATACAATATCAAAAATTGATTAGTAAGAACTATGCCCGTATTTGTTACAATATTACCAACATAAAATACGGCTAAAATAGATGCTGATAATAAAAAATTAGGAATAAGAATTGAATAAAACATTCCCAGCATTATCTGTCTTGGTGTAATGGGCTGAACTAAATGCAAGTCCATACGTCTAGATTTGATTATTTTACGATATGTAATACCTGCAGTTCTAAGAGTGAATAATGCAAAGAATATCAATAGGAGGGTTCCATATCCTCCTGTAGATCCTTCCGGAAACAATTCCGGATTATCTATAACAAATTTGATTAAACGTATACAAGCAAATGAAAATATAAGGCCAATAAAAAATATGAAAAACGTTCCACTAATTCTCTTTTGCAAAACCTGAACATTTTTGCGTAAAGAAGAAGTTAATTCGGCTTGAAAAATAGCATAAGTAACGCTCATCTCCCTAATGACTCCATAGTCCTATCTTTCTTCGTTTCTTTTTTGAAGATACGATAACAATCTGAACAAAGATTAACTTTGCGATTAGAACCCTGGAGACTTAGTGCACCCACTTTTTCAACCCTTTTACGTGGAATAGAACGTTTTGGATTGTTATTACATCCACTAACGCTACAAACGTCCTTTTCTTCATTTGATAAAGAGATATCTCGATGCTTCATAATATTGTAGTAGAAATTGGATACTTAAAAATTATGAATACTATTTTTGAAGAGACAAACCTTCAGAATGAGACAACATATTACCACATTTGGCACAATATTGTACATTTTTATCTTTAATTTTGTAATTACAGGAAGGGCACTTAAACTCTATTTTTGGAGATGAATCATTACTTTTATTTCTTAAATTAAAAATATATCCTATAGCTAATAAAACCAAAATGACTGTTTGACTATAGCAAACTACTTCTTCAAAGTCCACAATCTTGTAAAGATAATGCCCTTTAACTGTTTACTGTAGTGTTATATCTGGCATTAAAGGACGGGCTGCAAATCCTTTCAATGCAAAATTACTGCCCTCTCCAACTCTACAAACAAACAAATCTCTATGATGTCTAATCAATCCAAACTCATCCAATGATGATACACCACCACAAATCTCCATTGCCATTGTTAAATGATCTGAGGCTTTACGGGAACATTCAATCTTTACTTTTGCTGCAGATTCTCTGTCCAGCGTATTATCATTGTATCTATTTGTCAAATCAATTAACCAAGTCAAACCTTGTTCTAATGTAATATCCATATCAATTACTACATCCTGAATCCTCTGGAAACTACCTATAGGTACTCCAAATTGCTCTCTTTCTTGAGAATATGTTCTACATTTGTCTAATGCAAATGCCAATGAGGCCAAAGACATGCCTGCAATGAACAAACGACCGCCATTCAACGTCTGGGCCATAACTTTGAAGCCTTCATTTTCTTTTCCGAGAATAGCATCATCAGAAACTCGAACATCATCAAATGTAATTGAACCTGTTGAGGATTGGCTCCACAAATCCTTACCTGCCATTTCCTGATAAGAAACATTAGGATTATCCATAGGTACAATGAAACACGTAGTCCTGTATCCTGGCTTAGAATCTGGATCTGTCATAGCATGAACTACGACATGACTTGACCATTTAGCATTTGTAGACCAACATTTTTCACCTTTGATAACCCAATCATTACCCTCTTTTTTAGCTGTGACTTGAGGATTAGTGGCATCGGAACCTCGTCCTGGTTCTGATAAACCAAAAACAAACATTCTCTTTCCTGCAGCTAAATCTGGAAGATGAGCTGCTTTTTGCTCTTCAGTTCCAAACAATTGTAATGGTTTGGCTCCCAAAGACATAGCTGCACCAGGAGTTATCGCTAGGGATTGAGAATGATAACCAAGAGCCAATCCCATCAGAATTAAATCTAATTGATTTCCTCCTTGTCCACCAAATTCTTCAGATACTGTAACTCCAAAAAGACCCATTTGCCCCATTTCATCTATAATTTCCTGAGGAAGTAAATCATGATTTCTTTCCCAGTCAAGATAATTAGGTTCTATTCTTTCATCAGCAAAGTCACATAGTGCTTTGTAAAAAGTCATTGAATCCGGTGATACTAATCTTTCCAAATAGTGGTCTAAGCGACGTTCCATGAAGTTGACACAAAGATATCTGTTAAAGTGGTTATCGTGACCTTCCTATTGCTCCACGTGGTGGTTCTGGTTCATAATCTGCCTGCAGTTCAGCCGGCCATTCGCGTGGTTTATCATCTACACCTTGGAGAATAATATATCCAATAATCATAACTATTAGAAGGAAAGTTATCGCTGCCGGCCTTCCAAAACCTAGTTCATCCACAATTATTGCCCAAGACAAAGGACCAATAATTGTAGCAAAACGGCCAACCATACTATACAATCCATAGAACTGACCTATGTAGCGTGGTGGTGTCAAAACCAGCATGTATGGCCTATCTGCACACCAAGTTCCCCCTAATGCTATACCTGCTAAGAAAGGTGCAATCCAGATCATCCAGGTTGGCAATCCTAACCAAACCGTTGAAATAAGTAAACCAAATGTAGCAAACCAAACCCACAACACCATATTCAATGTAGTTTTAGGACCTATAATATCTACCAAATATCCCCAAATAAATCCACTTACTATAGAAGAAAATACACCAATCATAGTATAAATTGCTATTTCAGAATCAGTCATTCCAAATTCTTCAGAGACATAAATTGCTGCAAATGTAATTGATGTATTTGCTGCATCTGTGTAAAATACACGACCCACTAAAAATCTAGAAAGTCCCGGAAATTGATCAAGCATAGATAATGTCTTTTTCAATTGATTAAAAGTCCCCGATACAGCAGTACCTATTGACCCCTCACGGAATAATGGGGTTGTTTTTGTATTCATAGATGAAAATGCACAGAAAAATGCAAAAAATATCAAACTATATCTGATTAATGTACCCTCAAACAACCAAGAATTAAGCCCCAGTAATATAGCCATCAAAATCATTAAACTAGGCCAAAAATTATCTCC
>CAZYZI010000060.1:0-5272 GCA_964651915.1 uncultured archaeon
TCTATGAAGGAACTTTAGACAAAATACTAATTAGTCAGGTTGGTTCACAAAAATATGCTAGAGGAAATAATCATCTTACTACTTGTTGTGGTTATTGCCCTCATGCTTTATTTTAATTCCAAGAATAACAGCAACGATGAAGATTTTAATATACAATCAATAAAAGATGTTCAAGTTGAAATAAAAGATAAAATAATAGAAAGAGATACTCTAGATTTAAAAAGTATAGAAAAAGCAAAAGAATCTAGTGAATCTGAGGCTAAGATACTACGTGAAGAACTCAAGAGTTTAAAAGAATTGATTGAAAATGAAAGAAAACAAAGAGGAGAAGCATACGGTTCAATAACTGAAAATGTAAAACTCCTACAAGAACAATATAGGGGATTAGAATTGTCTGCAAATAAACTATCCTCTGCCCTTAAAGATAGCTCAATGAGGGGGAATTGGGGAGAAGTTCAACTAAAAAGAGTCATAGAGCACTCAAATATGGTAAATCACATTGATTATATTGAACAAAAAACTATTGAAACATCAGATGGCATACAACGACCTGATGCGATTGTTAAAATGCCAGGTGGAAGACAGTTGGTCATAGATTCTAAGGCGCCGGGAAGATTATTAGATGCTTATGATTCTGATAATGTTGATGAACAAGAACAATTCATGAAACAATTTGCAGACGATGTATGGGATACAGTAAAGTCTCTAGGTTTAAAGAGCTACCAGGATAATATCAAAGATGAAAGTGGAAACAAGATTTCACCAGATTTTGTGATAATGTTTATGCCTGGTGAACATATGTTACAAATCGCTCTTTTACACAGACCTACACTTTGGGAAGAGGCTGTTGAAAGAAATGTAATTTTGGCCTCGCCGTATATTTTACTGGCTTTACTACGATCTGTATTTTACAGCTGGCAACAAGAAGAACGAAATAATAATGCAAATCGAATTTTAGAAGTTACTGAACAACTTGCTGAGAGAATAAACACCTTTGTAAATCATATTGAAGGGATTGGAAAAGGACTCAAAAGTAGTATCAAATCGTATAACAAAACAATAGGCTCTTACAATCACAAATTATTACCTTCACAGAAAAGGTTAAACAAACTAAAAGGCGCTAGTGAAAATCTTATTGAAAAAGAAGAAATTGATGAATTACCTAGAGAAATCCAACAAAAATTAGAAACCGAGTAGTGGTATTATTGACAAAAATTATACTAGTTGAACCTCAACATCCTGGTAACGTCGGAGCTGTTGCAAGAGTGATGGCTAACTTCGGTATTGACGATTTAGCATTAGTTAATGGATGTAAAATAAACGATGATGGTTTTGCAAGATCTAAATCAGGTAGACCTGTCTTAGAGAAACTAAAAAGATTTGACACTATGGAAGAAGCATTAGCTGATTGTGATATTGCAATTGCAACAAGCGGGATTAAACCTAAAGGTGACAAAAGATGGTTTAGAGCTCCAAAAAATGTAAAGAAAATAAATAAAATAATAGAGGGAAGAAAAAAACCCGCTTTAGTCTTTGGAAGGGAAAATTATGGACTTTACAAAGAAGAATTAGCATTATGTGAAACTACCATAACTGTTCCTACAAGCCAGGATTATCCTATTCTAAATCTCTCTCATGCTGTTGGAATTGTCTTGTATGAAATAAATCGAAAAGTAAAAGTAAAAGGGACAAAAAGAAGAAAATCCGTATCTCAAGAAGAATTCGAAAGATTAGTAGAAAGAATTATGAATATGTTAGAAGATAGTAGTTATCCTAAAAGAAAATTAGCTAGGTCAAAAACAACCCTAAGAAGACTAATCTCTAGAGGTAATCCTGATGAAGGAGAATATGAAAACTTAATGGGAATATTCAAGGCAATAAAGGAAGGAAAAAGATGAACTATGTGATGGTAACTGGGCCAATGGGTGCTGGTAAATCAACATTTATGAGAAGTTTACCGAAACCTTGGGGAAATTTTGTTATTCCAGATAATGTCCCTGATATGTTGTTAGATTATGCCTGTGAATTAAATGATTTTATGTTTTATGAAATTGATGCACCTACTGCAACTGGAAAGATTTGGATTAACTGGCTTAAAGCTGCTGATTTACAAATTGTAATTGGAAATGGTCTAAACAAACCAGACGAACATTTTATTGAATTATGGAATTATTTGAATGAGAATACGCCAGATACTGAACGAATCATCATACTGAATCGAGTAAATGAAATTGGAAAAGAATGGAATGATTATATTCAAGAAACTATAATGTGTATTGGAATTGGTGAAACTATTGATGAAGAAACCACCATAGCATCAGAAAATGATATTTTGACCGTTATAAATTACCTAAAGGAAAGATATGGATAAAGAAAAGAAAACTGAAAGTTTAAGATTTTTACTTGCTGCAGGAAGTAAGATTTATGGTGATAAAAAATTAATGGAAATGTTAGTAAAACAAGGTGCACCTCAAAAAAATAGTATTGAAGAATTAGTAACTGATAAAGATTTGAGATTTACACACATAACTATGGCACTAAAGGAATCAGAGGATTTTATCTATCAATTAGAAAAAAGATTAACTGAATTATGCAATATTGCTGATACTCTAGAAATTGGTAATCCTGAAACTATCAGAAAGTGGTTAAAAGACGATTGTAGACCTTGTCTCGTCGAACATATCGTAAGTGGATATGAACATGTTTACGAAATTATGATTGAATTAGATAATAGGCTAATGTGGCCGGGATGGCCTCTTATTGGAAAATTACACGACCCTATAGAATAAAGAGGAAGAGAATTAATAGCAGTTTCAATAGAGACTCGAGAAGTAATGGGCGAAATGCACGTTTATCGATTCGGTCCTAAGATGACTGATGGCAAAGCTGATATGAAAAATCTACTAGGTGGAAAAGGTGCGAATTTAGCAGAAATGTCACTTTTAGAAATACCGGTGCCACCGGGTTGTACAATAACCACTGAAGTTTGTACTTTCTTTAATGAAAATAAAAAAACTTACCCAAAAGAACTTGATGGGCAACTAAAAAACGCACTAAAAGATATTGAAAAAAGAGTTGGAACGGTATTTGGAGATTCGAATAATCCTCTACTACTGTCTGTTAGATCTGGAGCAAGAACATCAATGCCGGGTATGATGGAAACTGTTCTGAATGTAGGATTAAATGATTTTACAAGAGATGGACTTATTGCACAAAGTGGAGACCCTAGATTTGTTTATGATGCTCAGAGAAGATTAATCCAAATGTATTCTGATGTTGTTATGGAAAAAGCATCTGGAATTGAACCTGAAGAAGGAATGGGAATTCGAAATCAATTAGAACATGAATTAGAAAAAATGAAAGAGCAAGAAGGTGTAACCGAAGATACTGACTTGTCTGCAACAAATTTGAAAGATTTAGTTGATATTTACAAAGGAAAAGTAATGGAAGTTCTGAAAAAACCGTTTCCTGAAGACCCTTGGGAACAACTATGGGGAGCCATCTCTGCTGTATTCCATTCATGGGATGGAAAAAGAGCAAAGGCCTACAGGAAAATAGAGGATATACCTGAGGAATGGGGAACTGCCGTTAATGTTCAAGCAATGGTTTATGGAAATTTGGGAGAAGATAGTGCAACAGGAGTTGCATTTACTAGAAATCCTGCAACCGGTGAAAATAATTTCTATGGTGAATGGTTACCAAAAGCACAAGGTGAAGATGTTGTTGCTGGAATTAGAACTCCGAATCCTTTGAATGAAATTTGTAGAACCGAGCATAGTGGTGATTTACCAAGTTTGGAGCAATCCGTTCCTCATCTTTACAAAGAATTAGATACAATAAGACTGAATCTTGAGGATCATTATAGTGATATGATGGATATTGAATTTACTATTCAAACTGGTAAACTTTGGATGCTACAGTGTAGAATCGGAAAGAGAAATGGTCCTGCTGCAATACGTATGGCTTCTGAAATGGTCAAAGAAAAAAGAATCGATGGAAAAACTGCAATTACTAGAGTTACACCATCACAATTAGACGAATTATTACACCCTATTGTTGATCCCGATTTGGAAAAGACTACCACTTTACTAGCAAAAGGATTGCCTGCTGGGCCAGGGGGTGCTACCGGAAAAGCTGTTTTCACAGCTCAAGATGCTGTTGATTGGGCTGCTAAAGGCGAAACTGTTGTACTTGTAAGAGAAGAAACGAATCCTGAAGATGTTGAAGGTATGAGAGCATCTGTTGCAATTTTAACGTCAAGAGGTGGAATGACTTCTCATGCAGCTTTAGTTGCAAGAGGATGGGGTATGTGTTGTGTCGTTGGAGCTGGTGAAATGAAGGTTGATTCTATCAAAAAAGAATTTACTGTTGGAAATGTGACTATAAAGGAAGGTGATTCAATAACACTTAATGGAACTGCTGGAAAAGTTTACGAAGGTGAATTACCACTAATTGAAACTGATATCACTAGTGATTATCTAACTCATTTTCTAGGATTATGTGACGAAGTTAGAAAACTGAAGGTCCGAACAAACGCAGAAACACCTTCAGATGCAAAAAGAGCTTTGGGCTTTGGTGCAGAAGGTATTGGACTTTTCAGAATAGAACACATGTTCTATGGTGAAGGTTCTGAAGAACCTCTTTTCCATCTTCAAGAAATGATTATGGCAAATAGTCAAGAAGAAAGGAGAACGGCTCTAGATTCATTATTCCCTTTCATGAAAAATGATATCAAAGAAACATTGAGAACAATGAAAGGATTGCCTGTAACAATAAGATTAATGGATCCTCCATTACACGAATTCATCCCTCATGATTCAAAAAGACAAAAAAAACTTGCAAACTCTTTGGGAATTGATGCAGATGAATTAGAAAGACGTTCTGAAGCTTTGAAAGAATCTAACCCTATGATGGGACATAGAGGAGTTAGATTAGGAATAACTCATCCTGAAATAACTGAAATGCAAGCTAGGTCCATTTTGGAAGCTGCCGCTGAACTTACTTCTGAAAATGTAGAAACTTTCCCTGAAATAATGATTCCATTAACTGGAATGGAAACCGAATATAACCATCAAGAAAAAATTGTAAGAGATGTAGCTGCAAAAATAGATGGTTTAGACAATTATATGGTTGGAACAATGATGGAAATTCCAAGAGCAAGTTTCGTCGCTGATAGAATTGCTGAAACTGCTGAATTCTTTTCATTTGGTACTAACGATTTAACACAAATGGCCTTTGGATTTAGTCGTGATGATACTGGAGGATTTATGCC
>CAZYZI010000061.1:0-5268 GCA_964651915.1 uncultured archaeon
CCTTTTTTAGGAAATAGCAATCTAACCTTGATTCCCCGTCCACTAGCATCTGAAAAAGCTCGACAAACATTTCTAGGTAATTCGGAAGGTAGTAAGGAGGCAATCACATCTATGGATGTTTCTGCCCTTTCACACATGGAAACAACTTGCGAAAGTATTTCCATGTCTTTAACTGTCAAAGTTTCAAGATAATCAACTTTCTTTGATTGATACAATTGGTATAAATTAGATTGTGCTTCCTTCGTTGCTACTTCTACTTCTTTTAATTTCTTTTCAGCAATATCTCTAGGATCTACTGGATAGTAAGATTTAGGATGTTTGCTACCTTCTACTATAATTCCCTCTGATAGCAAATTGTCAATTAAACCATAAATTTTAGCTCTTGAAAAATTCATAGATCTACTTATCTCTCCAACAGTACATTCTTTCAGAGAAAGAATCTCATGATAAACTAGAGCCTCATCGTTGCTAAATCCTAACTTTTTGAGGGTATTTATTTGATTTTCTAATTCCACTTTTTGAGATATTCCTGACCTGCTCACAATTACAATTTAGTGCTGTAGTATTTAAATGTTTCATAATTTAAAGAAAATCTCTTACTTTTATATACTGTTACTGCTTGTCTAATCGATTTAAATGATGGATATTGTGATTTGTGGATATGCACGCTCAGCTTTTACACCTGCTAAAAAAGGCAAATTAGCAAAGATTAGGCCTGATGATTTAGCTGCTGAGGTTGTTGATGGATTAATAAAAAAGACAGGAATAAATGCAAATGATGTAGAAGATCTCATACTAGGTTGTGCATTTCCTGAAGCTGAACAAGGAATGAACTTAGCTCGGAATGTTGTTTTCCTATCTGAATTACCAAATACAGTAGGGGGTGTCACAGTGAATAGATTTTGTGCATCATCAATGCAGGCAATTCATCAAGCTGCCGGAGCTATAAATTCAGGATCTGGTGATTTATTTATTGCTGGAGGCGTTGAATCTATGAGTCGAGTGCCTATGCCTGGATTCAATCCAATGCTTAATCCAAATTTAATAGATCTTGATGCCTACATAGGAATGGGTCATACTGCTGAAAATTTAGCAAAGAAATATTCAATTTCTCGTGAAAAACAAGAAAATATGGCTCTGGAAAGTCATCAAAAGGCATCCAAAGCACAAAATGAGGGAGAGCTCAAAGGTGAAATAATTAAAATTAATGATGTTGATGTGGACGGATGTATAAGGCCTGAAACTTCATTGGAATCTATGGCAAATTTGAAACCTGCATTCGACAAAAATGGAGTCGTTACTGCTGGAACTTCATCACCTCTGACGGATGGAGCTGCTGCAGTTGTTGTATGTTCAAAAAAATACGCTAAAGCAAATAATTTGGAAATTATGGCGTACATAAGAGGAATGGCAATATCTGGGTGCAATCCTGAAATTATGGGAATAGGACCTGTAATTTCCTCACAAAAAGCACTCAAAAGAGCTGGACTTAAACTCAAAGATATAGATATTATTGAAATGAATGAAGCATTTGCAGCCCAAAGCTTAGCCTGCGTAGAAGAATTAGGCATAGATATGTCTAAGCTAAACATACATGGTGGAGCTATTGCAATGGGGCATCCTCTAGGAGCTAGTGGAGCTAGAATAACTGGAAAGGCAGCATCATTATTGCAAATTACAAATAAAAAATACGCACTTTCAACAATGTGCGTTGGTGGTGGACAAGGATGTGCCACAGTACTTGAAAGAGGATAAATGGAAATTGAAAAAGTTGCCGTAATAGGAGCTGGAGTCATGGGGAGCGGAATTGCAGCTCATGTGGTCAACGCTGGAATCCCAGTAACATTACTTGATATTGTACCGAATGGTGCGGCAAATAGAAATATAATAACTGAAACTGCATTAAAAAAAATGCTGAAACCCGTAAAATTGGGAAGTCCAACACCTTTAATGCATAAAGATAATGCAAAACTTATAACAATTGGAAATATTGAAGATAATCTTAATTTAATAAGTGATGCAGACCTAATAATTGAAGTAGTTTTAGAAAAATTAGAAATTAAACATGATGTCTTCAAGAAAATAGATAAGATTAGAAAAAAGAATTCTGTAATAACTTCAAACACATCAACAATTCCTAGGGAACTTTTGATCAAAGGAATGCCGAAATCATTTGCTAAAGATTTTATGATTACGCATTTTTTTAATCCACCAAGATATCTAAGATTACTAGAATTAGTAGCTGGTAAAGAAGTTAGTAAAAATAAAATTGATCTGGTTGCTAAATTTTGCGATATTAATCTTGGAAAGGAAGTCGTAATTTGCAATGATACGCCAGGATTCATCGGAAACAGAATAGGAACCTACTGGACATTAATTGGAATGATTGAAGCTATTAGACTTGGATTAACAGTAGAAGAAGCTGATGCAATAATGGGTAGGCCTATTGGAGCACCTAAAACTGGAATTTTCGGATTAGGAGACGTAGTAGGGTTAGACCTAATACCACATGTAACTGAAAGTATGTCATCTAATCTTTCAGAAAATGACATGTACAATATAGCAGTTAAAGAGCAAGAAAAATTAGGGATAGACAAGATTCTATTGGAAATGATAGATAAAGGCTATACTGGTAGAAAAGGCAAAGGTGGATTTTACCGCTTAAATGAAGAATCAGGTAAAAGAATTAAAGAGTCAAGAAATTTGAAAACTGGGAAATACTCCAAATCCACAAGGAAAGTTGGACTTGAAAGTGTTAAAGCGGGGAAAAAAGGTCTACGAAATTTAGTCACCTACAATGATAAAGGAGGGAAATATGCTTGGAATGTACTTTCCAAAACCTTAGCATATGCTGCATCATTAGTACCTGAAATAACTGATAATATTGTAAATGTAGACTTAGCTATGAAAAATGGATTTCTGTGGAAAAAAGGCCCATTTGAAATGCTAGATGATTTAGGACCTGCATGGTTTTCTTCAAAAATCTCAAAAGAAGGAATGGAAATTCCAAACATATTAAAAAAAGTAGCAGACGATAATTTTTATGAATTAGACAATGATTATGTGAAATTCCTTGGAACTAATGGGAAATATTCTAACCTAAAAACTCCTGAAGGATATCTAACTGCTGCAGATGTAAAAAGGGGGAAAGAACCAATCTTCAGAAATCCTTCCGCTAGCCTATGGGATATGGGTGAGAACATAATTCTGGCAGAATTTCATAGCAAGATGAATTCTATGGATCCATTGATTATGGAAGCCTTGAGTGAGGCTGCCGACTTATGTGAATCAAAAAAATACAGTGGAGTAGTAATTGGAAATGATGGGATAAATTTCTCAGCTGGAGCGAACTTAGGATTATCAAGTTTTGTTACTAATGTCGGAGCATGGGAAGAAGCTGAGAAATTTGTCATGGGTGGTCAGTTGGCATTCATGATGTTAAAACATGGAAACTTTCCTGTTGTTGGAGCTTCTTCGGGATTAGCTATTGGTGGGGGATGTGAAGTTTTACTAGCCTGCGACGCAGTGCAAGCACATTCTGAGAGTTATATCGGTTTGGTGGAAGTCGGTGTTGGACTTGTTCCTGCATGGGGTGGTTGTAAAGAAATGATTACTAGATGGAATAACGATCCTGAGAAACCAAAAGGACCAATGGCAAATATAACAAAAATATTTCAAAATGTTGGTACTGCCAAAGTAGCAACTAGTGCACAAGAAGCAAAGGAAATGAACCTTCTTCATGCTAATGATCTAATAACTATGAATCGATCAAGAGTTCTTCATGATGCAAAGGAATTATGTCTAAATATGATTGAGAATTATGAAGCGCCAATGCCAAACGAACACCATTTACCCGGTCCTTCAGGTAAAGCTACCCTAGACCTAGCTGTAAATGATTTGGTAAAAGCAGGTCATGCAACTCCTCATGATATCGTAGTCACAAAAGAATTATCATATATTTTGTGTGGTGGAGACACCGACCCTACTGAAACTGTATCTGATGATAAATTGCTTGAAATGGAAAGAAAAGGAATTCTCAAACTAATGAGAACTGAAGGAACCATGGATAGAGTTGAACATATGTTAACTACAGGAAAACCTTTGAGGAATTAAAATGGTTCAATACAAGTCACCCCATAGAGAATATGAATTTATCCTTAGAGAAGTTCTTGAAATTGAAAGAGTATTAGGTAAATATCCTGAATATGATGAGGCCTCTTGGGATATGATTGAAATGATCTGTGAACAATTCGGAAAAATAAATGAAGAATACTGGCTGAAATCGGCTAAAGATGGCGATGAAATTGGAGCGACTTTTAAGGATGGAAATGTAACCGTACCTGAAAGTATGAAGGAGGCAACAAAAATGGTAATTGATTCCGGACTAACACAACTTTTTGGCCATCAAAAATATGGAGGTATGGAATTTCCTAATGTGATAAGTGTACTTTCAGATGAAATGTCCTGTGCAACAAATATGTCCCTTGGAATATATATGGGACTAACAAAAGGAGCGTATCATTGCATAAATAATCATGGAAGTGAAGAAATTAAAAATACTTATCTTCCAAAATTTTTGACTGGAGAATGGTTTGGTACTATGTGTTTAACTGAAGCACATTGTGGTACTGACTTAGGATTAATACGAACTTCAGCCAAACCTGACAATGACTCATATTCAATTAATGGTCAAAAAATTTTCATTTCCTGTGGCGAACATGATATGGCTGATAACATTATACATTTGGTACTTGCAAGATTACCTAATTCTCCTAAAGGTGTAAAAGGAATCAGTCTATTCTTGGTTCCAAAATATCATGTAAATGATAATGAAACTCTAGGGGATAGAAATGGAGTAAACTGCGTTTCTATAGAAGAAAAAATGGGAGTGCATGGCTCTGCAACTTGTGTTATGAGCTTTGAAAATGCAACTGGCTATCTAATCGGTGAAATTAATGAGGGGCTTGCTGCAATGTTTTCGATGATGAATACAGAAAGAATTGCAGTAGGATTACAAGGACTTGGCCAAGCCGAAATAGCATACCAAAATGGTTTAGCATATGCTAAGGACCGAATTCAAGGAAGAGATCTCAAAGAACCTAGAAATCCTGAAGAAGAAGCTGACCCCTTGATAGTCCATCCTGATGTTAGAAGAATGCTAATGAGGGCAAAAACATTGATTGATTCTAGTAGAATGTTAGCCTGCTGGACTGCTTTAGCCATAGATAAATCTGAAAAAGATCCAAATGAGAAGGTCAGAAAAGAAGC
>CAZYZI010000062.1:0-5046 GCA_964651915.1 uncultured archaeon
TAGAATATCTTCACCAATTGATACTACAAACATAAATTTGTGTATGTTAAGATAATTTGCCATAAAATCAGAAATATTCATGAAAGCACCTGTTGGTGCTCTTTCCATACCTTGCACTAGAATAACAAGTGGTTTCTTTTGGAGACTAATTGATGCTAATTTTTTCAAAGATGAATCAAATTGGTGTATTAGTTCTACTCTATTCTCGCTTGTTAGATGTGTACTAACAGTAGCAGGTGCAGTTTCATTGATTCGATTTACAAGATCTGCAGTAGCTCCACTTGTATCTGTGTTAGATTTTAATTCAGTAACAATTTGTTGTACTAATGGTCGGGATAAATCATTCTCTGAAAGATATCTTCGAGCATTGAAATCTATTATACTTAAACCTGCACCATATAGGTCATTTTGCAAGTCAGACATAGCACTTTTTCTTTCACCTAATGTTCCACCATATAACGCAACTAATGAGGGCGGATTTGAGCTCCCAGCTAGTTTTATTATTTTTGCAGTGGCTGCCGTTGTCATAGATCAACTCCGTTAGCGGTTATTGCAAATTACGATGAAGCTCTCTTTAAAGGTTCTCTACATGGCAAAAAAGCGCGGGGGTCGCATAGCCTGGCCAATTGCGCCGGACTTAAGATCCGGTCCTTAGTGGTACGAGGGTTCGAATCCCTCCCCCCGCACCATTATAGGTTTGACATTAGTTCGTTTAATCTCCAAAGGAAGAAGATAGCAAATATTAGTGCAAAGATTTGCCAATTTTGTTTTAGAGTTTCAGTCCAAGTCCTTTTGTCCATAGTAAGCAACGGTTCAATACTAGTGAAAAGTCCAACGAATAAGATAGAAATTGTTGTTAAAATAATCCAAAATCCTGTTCCGGGAGAGTAGGTTGTAACATCTCTGAAGATTTCATCATCGATTAAAGTGAAACATTCTGTTTTTCCCCATATTCTCGGTTCCTCCATCCAACACGTTCCTATCTTTTCATCTTCTTCTGATAGATGTCTATCAGATTCTATTGCATTATCTATCAAGGTTGTGAAAAGTAATAGACTTGCCATTGTAGTTACTAAGCATAAACTAAAGAATATTGTAATTCCTCTTCTATATTTTTCAGCTCTAAAATTTAGAATAAAAACTATAAAACAACATAGTGTAGACAATGATAAAAGTTGCTTTACAGTACCCAAAAGAGAAGTTCGATAGTTACAGTTATACACATCCATAACTTCATCTGTACATTGTGGATTGTTATATTCCTCATCTCCTTGAAGAGTGGTAGTTTCCCATAATTCATTATCAAAGAATGATGCTGATTTATTCGGTTCAGCTGTAAATTCCCAATAGTCTGAAAAGAAGGCAGCATTGAAGTCACTAATTCTCATACCTGTCCAATCATCCTCATCTTGAGTAGATTGCACTTCAGTATACCCCTCAGTGTTTAGCCAAACTAGGTTTGGCCCTAACAATAAACATACTAAACAAATTAGTGAAATTATCTGGATGCCTCTATCAGCTTCAGCATTAAAATCTTTAAAAGAAAATTTAAATCGATCAAATATAGATCCAGTTTGTTTAGTGTAAACTTTGTCTTCTCCTAATTTATCATAATCTACATCCTCAGTACCCTTGCCTTTTCCTATTTTTTCTTTAAAATCTGTTAAAAATTCATCATCATCATAAAAAATATTTTTGATTCGTTTTCTTTCCCAAAAAAAAGCTCCACCTATAATTGCAATTATTGCAAAAAATAAATGTTGAGCAATATTTAGTTTAGAAATTCTCTCTAAATAATTAATTTCATCCTTTGTAATTTCCTTATCAATACATCCATCCTCATTTAGATCTTGTCCTTCTTCTGGAGTTTCATCTAGACATTTATCTTTGCCATCAGTAACACCATCCCCATCATTATCAGTAGTGATAAGCACAGGTTCATTATTTCCGGCATAATATGGAAAAATTGCAATTAAAAAAAAGGCGAATAAAACTGCAAGAAATGGTCCAAATTTCATTACACTTCACACATGCCATGGCAGTGCCGTCTTTTAGCTATTAGTTTGTAGATGTAGTCAAATATAGTTCTAGCAAATGGTATGTGAGCTAGAGCCCAAAGTGGGCTAGCCCACCAAATTTTCTTGCAAACATAAAGGATAGCATTTGCACCACCATAGAGCTTAGAATCACTACCTATTACTTTCATTTCAGGAAAATCCTCTCCTTCATTTACATCTAATATTTTCATAACGGTTTTGTTTTGTAATGGTTTAATCTTGCAATTTTGTTTTTCTAATGTATTTTTGAATGCATAAGCTCCAGCAGTACAAAAAGGGCATGAAGCATCATAGAGAACCCATGTATAATTCATGAAATAGGGGCAATACTCCAATACAGTGCAGCAACAGAAAAAATGGCAATGATAATTCCGAAATAAGCATAAGTATTCCATGCAATTATTTTGGATCCATCCAAAGGTTGCACAGGGATCATATTGAATCCACCAAGAATCAGATTAATAATAACTATAAATCGTGCTAATTCACCAATTAATGAAATGGGATAATCTAATCCAGTAGTGAAGATATAAATTGGAAATGCAATTAATGCGATAATAATATTACTAATTGGTCCAACAGCAGCAATGATGCCATGTTGCCTATCCGTTATTCTTCCTGAAACCATTACAGCTCCCGGTGCAGCTAATAAAAAACCAAAACTAGACATTAGTAAAGCAAAGTATAAACCGTTACGATTTCCTCTATATTCAGCCCAGCATCCATATTGTTGGGCCATCCATTTGTGTGCTAGTTCATGAAGTAAGAATCCAGTCATAACTGCACCAAAAGCTAGTGGTAGTGTGTTGAGTAAAATTTCAGGATTTTTCATAACTGGAGATAATCCGTTACTTAGTGCAAGTGTGAATGCAACAGTCAATATTCCGATTGATTCAGCAAGTTGCTCTTTTTCATATTTCGAAAAAGACATTTTCGAATCAGGTCTTCGATTAATTTGAACAGGTTCTCCCCATCCTCCCGTCGTTACGTACCTAACTTGAAAATCCCGATTTCCTCGCGACGGATCACTCCACATCAATTGATTCTATACATGGCGTATTAAGATATTTATGCAACTAACAGTTTAAACAGCGTTACATTTCATATTACAATGGATAATGTTGAAACATTGAAGCAAAGAATCGAAGCCTTAGAATCGCTAATTGACGAAAATAAAATTAGTCATAAGAAAGAGCTAGATAGACTTAAAACTGAGAATTATGAAGCTTTGGAGGCCTCGCAAACTCGATATCAAGCAGAACTTGAAATTCAACGAACTAATTTCCAACGTCAAATTGAACAATTAAAGGCTAAACTTCAATCTTTTGAAGCTTGATACCTCACATAGTATTAAATTCCAGCTTTCTAAACTGGACATGTAGCTCCCGTGGTGTAGTCCGGCCCATCATCTCGGCCTTTCGAGCCGAATACCCGGGTTCAAATCCCGGCGGGAGCACCAAACTTTTCAAAATATTTTTGTGAGAACCTTATTTATATCTGTAATAAGCTAATAATGTGGGAGAAGCTAGGGTCGTCGTCATTCATGTAATTCTGAATGTTCCCTGGCTTTCCTATAATTGCGTTTTTTCTTTTGCTAATTTTTCTAAGGACTTATTCATATACAGGTCTTGAAATATTGTAAATTAATGGAATCTAAATCTCTTCAAAAATCAATGGCTATTGCCATGTTTGGAGGTATAGTTGTATCATTTGCGCCTATTCTATATGCGATTTCCAATGCAAATCCGTTGACAGGTGCGTTTTTCAGAATGCTGTACGCTCTTCCATTTCTTCTATTAATTATATTGTTTAGAAGATCGGAAGATTCCCGTTCAATAAATACAAGATTAATTGCCCTTATTGCAGGTTTTGCATTTTCACTTGATTTTCTTGGTTACCACAGTACAGTCGATTGGATAGGTGCAGGAATAGGGACTTTGATCGGTAATTCCCAAGTAATAATAGTCACATTAATGAGTTGGTGGTTATTTGGAGAACGTCCTAATCTTTCAATATTAATTTCATTGCCAATTGTGATGATTGGATTATTTCTTATATCTGGAATTTTAGACGATGATCCATATGGTGAATATCCAGTTAGAGGCGTTATTGCAGGTATATTTACAGCCATATTTTATTCAGCTTTTTTAATTATTTACAGATTTGCTAATCGAGAATTAGCACCAGCAGTTAATTTGCAATTTGATTCAACAGTAGGATGTGCACTTGGTCTTCTAATTCTCAGTTTCTTGCCTCTTCAATCTATACATGTTGAACCAATTGATTTTCAACCTTCATTACCTACTCACGGTTGGTTACTGGCGCTAGCTATTCTGAGTCAAGTTATGGGTTGGTTAGCTATTGCTTACTCTCTACCCCGATTGCCTGCAGCTCATACCTCATTTGCAATTCTTCTTCAGCCTACTTTTACAATAGTTTGGGGAATCATTTTTCTGTCTGAGTCGCCTTCTTTACAACAAGGAATAGGCATGTTTCTAATTCTTGGTTCTATTATTGGCGTAACAGTCTATGGTTCCGTTGATTCTTTAAAAGAATCAGATAATAGCAAAGTTTTATGAAAACCTGACTTAAGTTAGGAATATGTCAGAAATGTGCACGGTTTGTAATGAGAAAGCCTTTGAGATAGAAATTCAAGAAGATAGTGAAGAAGTCCCAGAATTGAAAAAGGGAAATAAATATTGTTTGGATTGCTATGGGCCACTCCAAGAACAATTTAAGTTAACTTTAGAGGATGTAGCCGATATTTCAGCAGTTAGTAAAGACTAAGTTAATTTCCGATAGTTAACAGTCTATATCTGTATAATGAAGAAAGGGTTAGTATTAGTGTCAGAAATGAGAACGCAGGAATAAGCAGGGGCCTAAAATCCCAACATTGACTAGCATTTCCTGATTGTGGGCATTCTGGGTTTTGTGTATAACTAATATAGATTGCAAGAGTAAATAAAAATGAAATTAGAGCTGGTGCAAA
>CAZYZI010000063.1:0-5045 GCA_964651915.1 uncultured archaeon
GCCTTAAGAAAGGCGCGCAAAGGTTGACGGGCACAGTTATCGAACAGCGGACACCCACACGTGTTTCACATCGTCGAGCTGACTTGATACGCCCTCGCCTAATCAACAGTGTTGATATCGTGTCCTTTGAGGATAATGTGGCCGAGATTGTTATCAGGGCACAGCATGGCACATACATACGTGAGCTTGTCAGTGGAGATGACGGACGTACAGTCCCAAGTTTCTCGTCGCTGGTTGATGCTAATTGCAAGGTGGAAGTTTTGGACGTCCTTAACCTTCATCTTGGAGCCAAAGAGGAAAAAAATGACTAAAAGATCTCAAGGATTGAGGAGTGGTTCACGCCACAAACTTTCTCGCCCAGCTAGAGAGCGTGGATTGTCACCAATAACACGTTCATTGCAGAAATTTGAGGAAGGAGATACAGTCAATGTTGTAATAGATCCTTCTTATCAAAGAGGGCAACCACACCACAGATTCCATGGCTTAACTGGTAAAGTAACGGGAATTCAGGGAAAAGCATATGTTATACGTACCCGTGTAGGTAACATGGACAAGGACTTGATAGTTCGTCCAGAGCACTTGAGAAAGGCCAATTAACGGAGATAAAATGGAATTAGAATCACAACCTGAACCAGTCCCATTAGGGGATGTAAAAGAACTTCTCGAAAAAGAGTTGAGTATTAGAGAAAATAGACTCCGCTGTATTGATTGTGGCCATTTTCAACCAGTTCCAGATGTTGAGCCGGAGCCTGAAGTTACAGAAGATTCCGATGAAGAATCCGAAGGTCCAGTAGGTCCTACTTGTGATTCATGTGATTCACAAAGAATGAATTTAATTGAACAAATTCAATATGAACATAAATTGGCTTTAGATCATGTTCGTCTTTTGGCTCAAAGTAGCCCTGAAGATTCTAAGGCTATAATTGAGAAAGTAATTGAATTAGAGCATGTTGATGGGTATTATGCTGCAAAGATTGCAGATATATTACCTATGCATCCCGATGATGTGCGTTCTATATTTGCTAGAGAACGTTTTTCATTGGGCCGAGATGAAATAGATTCCATAATTAATGCAGTTAAGGAGACAACGGGTGCATGATTTATGGAGGATTACGCTTACGTTCTTGATGTATTGCCAGAGGGAAGACCAGACAGTAAACGTCGTTTTCGAAGAGAAGCAGTAGTTTATGGTTTAGGTATTGAAGAATTCAAAATTTTTGATATGAAGCCTATACCTGGCGCAGCTATCAATATTGGCGATCGTTGTTACATAGGTAAAGAAACAGAGGAAAGAACACAAATAGATCATGTAAGGGCTAGAGTGAATTTTGTAGAATTAACCCATACAGCTCAATCAGAGCTTGGTTTCGTTTTAGATGAAATTGTTAAGGAGAATGAAGAAAAATTCATTCAATTTTACAACCATGCAGGACCTATTTCTCGAAGATACCATTCCTTAGAATTAATACCTGGTCTAGGTAAAAAAACAATGAATTTAATTGTAAGCAATAGACCGTATTCTTCTTTTGTGGAGATGGAAGAGAAAATTCCTAATTTCCGCAATCCTGAAAAATATATTTCACAGAGAATTGAAAGTGAAATAAAAGAAAGTGACCAAAAATATAGATTATTTGTTAGATAATTAAACAGCATATGTATATTGAATTGCTCCAGCAATTCTCATTCGAACGTAAGAATCACCCGATAGTGCTATTTCAAAAGTCCAATTACCACTATTTCCTTCTATACTTCCCATTTCATTTTTTGTAACGCCAGGACTAAAGGTTTCAAAAAGAAGTTCAGTTCCAGTATGATCTTTTAGTGTTAGCTCTCCGCTACCCGAACCTCCTGTGTTTGATTCTAGAAAATAAAGAATATAATTCCAATTACCGTATCTTTCATGACCTTCATTCACATAAACAGTGTCATAGACTTCTAAATCAGGTCCTTCAAATTCTTCGTCATAAAGATCACCACCTCTACAAAAGTAAGAATTCCCTGTGAAACCAGTCCCATAATTTGCTAATTCCATGCTAAGTACAGTTTCACCATTTGCGTTATTAAATTCAAAATATGAAAACCATCGAGCTTCTTGACTGAAAATGTAGCTTATCCTTGCTCCAGTATTACTTATTGCAGATATTTCAGCCAAACCATTTTCAATTCCTATGACATTAGCGACGAATTCATCTTCACCATAAAGGCTGAAAGACCAACTTTTACTAGTTTCCAGGGGAAAATCAACAATTTTTTGGGGTTGATTGTTTTCATATACTGAATAATCCGACATTTGAACTCTTCCCAATGCGGGATTGTGATTTAGAACAGCATGCCTTTTTGCATCTTCTAGAGATCCAGCACCTATGTAATAATCGGTCGCATCATTGTCAATTGCTACCACCATTGTAGTTGAAATTTCTAAATTGGATGTTTTTACGCTGTATTCCCAAAAATCACTTTTTGTCCAATTTGGAGAATATATTGAAATTTCATTTTTATTATTTGTAAATCCATCACTCAAGCATCCACTTAGTGTTGAACCCAAAAAAAGTGCGATCAAACATAAGATGAATGTTTTATTCATATTCCTTTAGATTAGTCATGTATTTTATAGTTCACTATGTCCTTTTAGATTAAGATATTTTCGAGCTTCAGAAATAGTATAGAATGAGCCAGTTACTAATGTTTTGTAATTATTAGAATATTTTATGGCTTTTTGAACATTACTAAATTCTCTGCATTTATATCCTAATTTTTGGCATATTATAGCTAAATCATTGGATTTTGCAGATCTTTCTGTTTTCAGGTTACAGGCTAAGATTTCACACCTTTTAGGTAAAGCATTAATTATGCCTCTAATATCTTTGTCCTTCATTATGCCTACAATAATCTTTTCATATTCGTTATTTTGTGAAATTAAGAATTTAATCGCTTGAGTATTATGTGCTGTGTCTAGGACAAAATTGGCAACTTTTTCTTGCCTTCCAGGAATATTTATCAATTGAATACTTTGTTCAATACCTAAAATTTTTAATGTATGCTCAATCCATCCTTCACAGTATTCAAAATGCGTTAAGCTTTTACTTTTAGGTATCAGGTTATGGTATTTTTTAGGCCACCCAGTTATCACATCACTTTCCTTTCTAACAATCTTAGCCTTTGTTATGGCAATTTCTTCCAAATTATTCCCTAAATATTCTATGTGGTCTATTCCTAGAGTAGTTAATATTGCAATTTTCGCATCACCAATATTTACCGCATCCCATTCTCCACCCAAACCAACTTCCATTATGGCATAATCTACTTTTTTAATATGAAAATATTGATATGCTATTGCCGTCAATATTTCAAAATAAGTTGCTTCTATATTATTTTCTTCAATAATCTCTCTTAATGAGTTTATGTGATTAGTAAATTCCTCAATTTTGATTAATTCACTTCCTATTCTAATTCTTTCTCTCACAGAATGTATGTGAGGGGAAGTGAAGCAACCTATTTTGAGTCCTTTTATTGTGAGGTTATGATTTAAGTTAAAACAGGTACTTCCTTTTGCATTTGTCCCTCCTATTATAATCAATTTTAGTTTTTTTTGGGGTTTTTTTAGTAAATTCATTAATTCAGTAATTCTTTCAAGTCCAGGAACAATCTTGTTTTGATTTTGCGAGTCTAACCAATGGAGTGCTTCGGAGTATTTTTTCTGTGCAGGATGCATATATAAAAGATTACTCTATAGACTCCCATTCGACAGTATCTGGCGTCAATATTCCTTGATCATTCAAAATGTTTCTAAAAGTATCTGGAGAAACTGCCGCAATTTCAGCTCCTTTTGTTAAAGTTGCTTTTCCTTTTTTATACATCTCAACAGCCGAAGCGTGCCTTAGATAATTTTTCTTTTCAATCATAAATCGAAGAGCTTCTTTTACCACGTCAGAACGGCTGCTAAAATGGCCTGAGTCGACGAGAGCCTCTATCTGTGAGACTAGTATAGGAGGTAGTGAATATGAGCTACTCATGAAACAATAATTAGCAACTATTATTAATAATTATTCACTAAGCTTTATAACCTGTGTTCTGGTGAAAAGGACGGAAATAGCTATGAGCTTTAACCGAACCAATTGGCTAGCAATCGCTTTGACATTCGTCATGGCTGGTTTATTCTTCGTTTTGATCTCAGGTGGTGCAGAGGCAGTTGACTATGAACATTCTGTCGCAGTAACGCCTGCACAACAAGAAGGTGAACCTGAAGACACATTAACCTATACGGTAACTATTGATAACGAGGGTTCTAGTGATGATACCTATAATTTGGGTATTTCCTCTACAGTTCCAACCGGATGGTCAATGTACGTTCTTCCGGCTCAAATAAGCATTAATGATGAAACGTCAGGTACAGTTACTCTTTATGTAGAAATAGGTAACAGGACAAATGCTGTTGGTGGTCAGACAAAACAGTTTACAATTTATTGTCAATCAGCCGGTGAGTCTAGTAATAACGAAACTGCAGCCGGTAGTGCTAAAGTTAAGAAAATATACGGCACATCACTGAGTTCAGGTACCACCCAGATTAGTGTAGATCCTAACAATGATGCAACATTCAGTATCACAGTGGTAAATGACAAGGGTAACACAGAGGATACAATAACTTTCTCTCAGATTTCCACAGGTACATCAGCTTGGTCTTTTACACTTCCAGGTTCGGTTAGTTTAGACCCTGATGAATCTACAACAGTTAGTTTCAGTGTTACACCAGATATCGAAGCTCTTGCAGGATTGAAAAGTATTAATTTCTATGCAGATTCTGAAGATGGAGAAACATCATATTCTATTTCAGTTACGGTACGTGTTAATCAGTTACCTGCGCTTGAAGTTACAAAAGTAGGTTCTAGTGCACAAGATATTGAAGCTGGAAAGAGAGTATACTATTCATTTAAGGTAACAAACAAGGGTAATGCAGTAGATTCATTTGATTTAGCAGTTATTACAGACGGAGTACCAGATGGTTGGGAAGCTTCTCTAGATAATGATGAAGTAAGTAGTCTTGGAGT
>CAZYZI010000064.1:0-4819 GCA_964651915.1 uncultured archaeon
AATGGATTAACCAATGGTAATGGATTAACCAACGGAAATGGTCTCACAAATGGTAATGGATTAACCAATGGTAATGGATTAACCAATGGAGCTGGAATTGGAGGATACTCAAGAGTTCCTCTCATCAAAACTGCAAACAGAAATGCAATGGCTGCAACTGTCTCAGCTTTCTTACTAATTTTTGCAGGTGTTTCTTTACTCCTTCTTTGGGATTCAAACGAAACATCACAAATTACAGTGGACGGAAATACTGGAGATTGGAAAGGTATTGAATCTAATCAACAAGAACAAGGAAATGTTGATAATGCAAATATAGATATTATTTCCACTTCAGTTATAACTGATTCTGTTTACCTGTCAATACTTACTGTAACTGATGAACCTATGTTTTATTCCTCTGAAGGATATACCTTAAGAATATTAATTGATTCTGACGATAATCCTGAGACTGGATATACTTTCCCTGGCGTTGGTGCAGATCAAATGATTGAAATTTATGGTAAAAATCAAGCTATTCTAAGTTCAATATTATATACATTTAATGATAATAGGGATAGCAGTGATTGGAATGGTTTCAATGCATTATCTACGATAAATGCAAGAACTTTAGGTAATAATATAGAAACTCAAGTACCTTTATTTGATTTAGGGGCGTTAGCAACAAATGAAATGAAAATAATTTGGCAGGCCACCGACAATAAACAAACTACTGATTTAACAGACAATGTAGTAAGTATAATTGGAGATAATTTTGCTATGTCTGAAATTATTAACGACTTAGTAAACGAATCAAACTCAGTAAATGAAGGTGAAGGAATTGTAATAGATGGTTACTTTGGCGACTGGAACCAAATTGAAAAACAATTTAACATAATTTCAACTGCCGAATCTGAGCATGTCAATTTACAAAATTATGCTGCAATAGAACAAAATGATGAATCATTCATGTATATGAGTGTAAATGGAAATATTCTTAATGGAATTTCTGTTCCGTCATATAGTGCAAAATCTATGCCTGACTTAAAAACCGGATCTACTGGTTCTAATGAACCTGTTAATGGAGTATCCAATCAAGAATCGTCACCATTACCTGTATTGAGTAGTGAAGATACAATTTATGTTTTGATTGACACTGACAATAATTACAACACTGGTTACTCATCGATAGGTATGGATATTGGTGCCGAGAAAATGGTTGAACTCAAAGGTCACTATGGAATTATAACTAAGAGAGTTATCAAAGAATGGACTGGATTCAATCAAAATGACTGGGAATGGACTAGTGGAGAATTAATTGATGCTGCGGCAAGCGGTAGTGAATTAGAATTGCAAGTTGCTGAAGGTGATTACTGGATTCACATTGTTGGTTGGGATGGAGATGGTGATTCATCTAAATCTTTTACAACTATAAATGATGGAGGAAGATACGTAGCAACTTCAGATTGTGTATTTTATTACAATTTCAACTCAGATGCAACTGACGGATGTTCTAGTAGTGGTGGAGGTACATTAACACTAAGTGGCATTTCTACTGGATCTGGAGGAAAAATGGGTAATGGATTGATTCCTGATGGTGGTGGTTATGCTGAAGGTTCTGGTAGTGGTATGAGTCTTACGTCTGCTTGGAGCTTTGAAGCATGGGTAAAACCAGATGAGCATGAGTCTGGAGTTATAATGTGCCTTTGTGATGATGATGGAAGTAAGTCAGAGCACGAATTAATTATTCAAGCTGGCAGTGGAGGTAGAATAACCGTACAATATGATGCTGGAGGAATAAATCAGAAAGGTGCGGCTACTGAAGTCTTAGCTGTAGATACTTGGGCTCACATAGCTGTAACTTCCGACGGTTCTGATAGTATTGATATATATCATAACGGATTACGTGTAGTAAATGACAAAAGTATTAACAATATTGATGATACTATAAGTTCTCCTAATTTGTATATAGGCGGACATCCTTCAACTCCATTTAGTAGTTCTGATTTTGATGGTGTTATAGATGATGTAAGATGGGTTAGCTATGAAAGACAAGCCTTTGCAGGTGGATTAATGTTTAGTGAAATAATTCCAGGAAGTAATACCATAAGAGTATACAATGCTGGAGCATCTACAATGACACTAACTGGCGTCGAAGTTTACAATGGTGCAACAAGATGCGCAGTTCTTTCTGGAAGTTTAGGTGCTGGCGCTGAAAGTAGTTCAGCTATATCTTGTACAATCGGAGCTGACGATGGTATTTACTTAGTAGATTCTGACGGAGATAATACTGGCGGTTCAGATCCTGGATTCGATGAAGAAGATAAAGAATGGATTATTGATGGTGTTTGCTGGAATGATGATGGTAGTACTATAGATGGTGAATGTAATAGTACTATTGACCCTATGATTGCAGCTGGTGTTTGGGGAATAAATACTGCTATTGAAGATATTGGTGGAGGTGTTGAGCTAATCGCTAATGGAAACAATGATGACGCAGTAAGCGATTGGAAAGCAATACCTGAATTCGGAACTTTATTGATGCCTGTGGCATCTGTATTGTTAATTGTAGGATACAACTACAGAAGAAAAAATAATTTAGAAGCTTAAATTAAATTCGACGCCATTTGGTACCCAGGGGGGTGTCTTGAATTTCTATACTCATAGCCTTCAGTTTGTCTCTTATTAAATCTGATTGTGACCAATCCTTAGCTTCACGTGCTAATTTACGTTCCTCAATTAAGGATTCAATCTCATACAATAAATGATCATCTATTTTTTCTGAACTAAATAACCCCAAAACCTCGCTGCCATATATTTTAAAAGTATCAATCAAATCTTTTATTAATTTAGAATCAAGCTCGGAAACTTCATAGTTATTAGAAACTCGAGCTAATTGAAACAAAGCAGAGATACCTTCTCTTGTATTAAAATCATCATTCATAGCGCTAACAAAATCTTTTCGACAAACTTCTAGAGCACCCAATAAATCTGCTGGCCTTTTAGATCCTTTAGATTCTTCTTTTATCAATCTATTATAAGTTCCCTCAAGACGCCTATATGCAGACATTGATTCCTTCAAATTATCTTCACTAAAATCAATTGGAGAACGATAGTGGCCATTGAGTAAGTAAAAACGTAGAATTGGTGCATTATATTCTTTCATAACATCTCTCACTAAGAAAAAATTGTCCAGAGATTTTGACATTTTTTCTTTATTTATTGTAAGGTGTCCTGAATGAAGCCAATAAGTTGACATTGGTGAATGACCAGTATGACATTCTGATTGTAAAATTTCAGACTCATGGTGTGGAAATCTAAGATCTATTCCACCTCCATGGATATCGAAATGTTTACCTAAATGGCTTAAGGACATTGCAGAACATTCAATATGCCAACCTGGTCTACCTAAACCCCAAGGGCTCTCCCAACTAGGTTCATCTGGCTTAGTTCCTTTCCATAAAACAAAATCTGAAGGATGCCTTTTACGATTATCCACAGCAACTCTGGCTCCTGCTTCCATATCTTCTATCTTTTGGCCTGTTAAAGTTCCAAAATTTTCAGAGGCTGAAATTACATCAAAATATACGTCTGAAGCTAAAGCTCCCGGTGCTGGTTCAGTTACATAAGCATGATTTTTATCAATCAAATCCGAAATTATTTTTATCATCTCAGGAATAAAATCTGTAGCCTTGGGCATATGGGTTGGTGGACGAACCTGTAAACTTTCTAAATCTTCGGTAGTCCTATCAATATATTTATTCGTTAAATCTTTAGAATGTATTTTTTCTTCATTTGCTCGATTGATAATTTTATCATCAATATCTGTATGATTCTGAACAAAATTAACATCATAACCTAGATATTCTAACCATCTACGAATTACATCAAAGGCAATATATGTCCTAGCATGCCCCAAATGCATATCATTATAGACTGTCAGGCCACAAACATACATTCCAACTTTATTTTTCTCTATCGGATGGAAATCTTCGACTTTGCGTGTTGCTGTATTATACAACCTAAGCACATGTTTGCAAGGACAGGAGATTAAAACCATCACGCCCTAATGAATTAATGCCTGAATTACCTGAAGTCGATTCGTATAGAACTGGATTAGCTAAGACTATGAAAGGATGGAAAGTTAGTGGAGGAAAAGTAATCTGGAACAATGCTTCAGACTCAAATTTTGATGATATTAAGGGGCAAATGATTACTGGCTTTGATAGAAGAGGGAAATACTTGATAATTAATTTAGATATAGATCATATAATTATTCATTTAAGAATGACTGGAAGAATAGATGTAACTTCTGATGAAACTCCAAAATATACTACTGTAGAAGTTAATTTCGATAATGGTGAAAAACTGTGCCTTGTAGATTATCGGAAATTTGGACGTGTCTGGATTGTCAATAATATTAAAGAAATAGTAGGACATTTAGGAGTAGAACCATTAAGTAAAAAATTCACTGCAAAAAAGTTTGAAAAACTACTAGAAAAAAGAACCGGTAGAATGAAACCTTTGCTATTAAATCAGCAATTCATAGCAGGTATAGGCAATTATTTAGCTGATGAAATCCTATTTCGAGCGTCTATACATCCATTAAGGAAAGCAAATACACTAAACAAAAATGAAAAACGGAAATTACATAGATCTATAAGACATATAATAAGAAAATCAATTGATTATGGAGGAACTACATTCCTTACTTTTAGAGGGCCTGAAGGAAAAAAAGGAAAATTTTGGAAAAAATTGCAAGTTTTCAGAAAGACTGGGGAACCATGCCCTCACTGCAAAAAACCTATAACTAGAATAATAGTAGGGCAAAGAAGTACTCATA
>CAZYZI010000065.1:0-4657 GCA_964651915.1 uncultured archaeon
AAGTCGTAACAAGGTATCCGTAGGGGAACCTGCGGATGGATCACCTCCTAAGATTTAGGGTTGGCTGCCTAGCGCTAAATTGATTTCGAAGACAAAAAGTAAGAGGTAGACATTATATCTGCCTCCTACTTCCATAATAGTGCCCGCATACTATTCTGGAATTAACTATCTTCTTGAATTATATTTTTGGCTTATTTTGGGTGCTTTAGCTCTTGTATCATTAACTATTTACTTTGGAAGACCTAAAGATTCTCGATACCAGAAAGATATTGAGATGGAAATAGTTGAAGGAAATATAGAAGAATTAGAAAGTAATCATCCCAATTATAATCAAGATACAAGAAATAAAGAAATCAAAGAACAAATTAAAGAAGAAGAGGAAAAGGATATTGAAGTATTAATAGCTCAAGAAAAAAGAAACTGGGCCCTAAGTTTTGCTGTTTTCGGATTAATTTTTGTTATGGTAGGAGGAATTCTTCTTTTCATTTTCGACGCTGATTTTTTAGTATTTCTTGGTTCTTGTATGGTATATATCGGCTTACTATCTATTGTTAAAGGTATTTCATTCCAAATACCTGAAGAGAAATACACCATAAATAATTCCATATCAATATTTGTCTTTTTCCTTAACTTTTTCCTATTATTCTACCTTTTGGAAATTATTGGAGATGAACCTATGATGGAAAAGTCAGAGGTAAGAAGAGTTGGAGATTTTGTCCTAGTTTATGTTTTACCATATATGCTTTGGAGAATAGTACCCTCCACAAATATTGAGGGTTTCGAAGCTAAAGCAGACGATCCTATTCCTGAAGCAGTTATAATTAATGAATTTGATGAAGAAGAAGGTAGAGGAATCAGGGACTTTGCGGAAGAAGATGAAGATGAATATTTTTCCGAGGAATATAATGAAAGTTATGAAGAGGGAGGAGATGGATGATGGATTCTAATGATAAAGATGACGGAGAAGAATCAGTAATGCTATCTGTCAGAATTCTTTTTGCTGCCCTCAAATTTAACATATTTACTTTCATGTTAATTATATTTTCATCACATATAATTTACATACCAATATTAAGAGAATACACAAAATTAGGATTTAATTACGGTAATACTATACTTTTAATGGCTTTAATATTACACCTTATCACCTTACCCGTATCAATGTTAGGTTCTCGTTTGAAAAACTCCCCTTCATGGAACAATGCTAAGAAAAGGAGAAAAAATTAAATATGTTGAAAAAATATTTCCCTTCATTAACAAAAGAGATATCGCTTATTCTCTCAGCTTTTATTTTTTTGACTTTAGTTCTACCAAGTGGTGGATTAATGAGAGATTATAATACGGATTATTGTAACGATTCTTCGGGCGGCCAGTTAACCTCTGGTGAGGTAATAAGTAAGAACGTTCATTACTATTACCCCTTTTATCTGAACAAAGACGTGGGTTTCTTTTCATGTGAGATAGGATATATTGATGGATACGCCCACCTATCATATCAAGTATCTTTCCCTTCTACATTTGAAGCAGACATGTTAATTCTAGATTATTCTAATTATAATAAATATCTAAATGGAGAAGTATATGGGGTAAATAATATTGATTTAATAGGACTAGAGAATGGGTTTACGTTGTCTCAATCCGAACCAATTCAAACGACTTTTTTACCAAGTAATTACTTTTTTATTATAAATTGGGATTACAGAACAAATTACTCATCTGAAGATGTTGAAAGACCATACTTCCTTGATCACACAGATACTCCCACGAACGTTGGCGGAGGTTCTAAATCATTGGCTGATATTTGTCCTGCAGGGTTGGCAGATTATCCAAGTTATACATGGGAAACTGCAGATTGTACTATGTTTAACTATTATTTAGATATTGACTATGTACCAAACACGGGCCCACTATCATAAAAAGGTCCCCTATTAACAAAACCAATGAGTTCTGAATCATTACAGAAATATGAATTCAAGCAATCTCTTGAAAGAATCAAGAACTATAGAGGACATGCTACCGAACTTGTTAGCCTTTACATACCACCGGATCGCAAAATTTATGATGTTCAATCATACCTTCGAAATGAAGCTTCGCAATCTGCAAACATAAAATCTAAATCTACTAGAAAGAATGTTAGTGCTGCTATTGAATCTATTATGTCTCGATTAAAATTATACAAAACACCTCCTGAAAATGGAATGGTATTTTTCGTAGGACATGTTTCTAAAGGGGGAAATCAAACTACAATGGTACAAGAAGTAGTTGTACCTCCTGAGCCATTACCTACATTTCTCTATCGCTGTGATTCTGGTTTTTTTCTAGAACCTTTAGAAGGTTTAGGTGAAACAAAAATTCAATTTGGTCTGATCGTAATTGATAGATCAGAAGCAGCCTTAGGATTGCTTAGAGGTGCTACAATTAAGACATTGAAACATATGTATTCACAAGTTCCTTCTAAACATGGTAAAGGGGGACAGTCAAAGCAAAGATTTGAACGTCTTATTGAGGAAGCTGCCCATGAATGGTACAAAAAAGTGGCCCACTCAGCCACAGAATGTTTCCTTGGAAATAATGTTGAAGGTATTTTGATAGGAGGGCCAGGGGCAACCAAAGATTATTTCATAAAAAGAGAATATTTGAATCATGAATTGCAGAAAATTGTTGTAGACTCTTTTGATACTGGCTACACTGATGAAACTGGATTAAGAGAATTAGTAACAAGAGGTTCTGGAAGATTATCCGAAATGCAACTCGTAAAGGAGAAAAAGCTTATGGAACAATTTATGAAAGAAGTATTATCTCCAAAAGGTACTTTGGCAGCATATGGAATGAAACAAGTTGAAATGGCCTTAACTATGGGGGCTGTCAAACAATTATTAATCTCTGAAGGGTTAGAAAAAATGCCTAACGTTGAAGAAGGAACTGTAAAAAAACTTGGTGAGTTAGCAGATAATAGTAAGGCAGAAGTTATTATTGTATCAACTGAGAGTGAAGAAGGTGTTTCCTTACAGAAAGCTTTTGGAGGGCTAGCTGCGATACTAAGATATCCAATAAGTTAGAACTATGTTTTACACTCGAAAATGTGGGGAAATCGAAGAATCAGACTTTGGCTCTGAGCAAACGCTATGTGGTTGGTTACAAGACACACGTAATTTAGGCGGAATTGCATTTCTTCAATTAAGAGATATTACTGGAGTAATTCAACTAACATTACTCAAAAAGAAATTAGATGCTGAGAATTACAAAAAATGGACTAGCGTCAATAGAGAATCAATTATTCTGGTTAGAGGTATTGTTAAAGAAAACAAAGAGGCTCCAGGTGGTGTTGAAATGCTACCTGATAATATAGAAATATTGAATGAGTCTGAAACCCCTTTACCTTTAGGTGTAATTGACAAGATTGATAGTGAAATAGAAACTAGATTAAATGCTAGATATCTTGATCTAAGAAAAAGTGAAATAGCTTCAAATTTTCAAATTCGCGCAGCAGTCTCAGGTGCAATACATAAACATCTAAGAAGAGAAAAGTTTTTAGAAGTTCAAACTCCAAAGATTATAGCTTCTGCAACAGAAGGTGGAACTTCATTATTTGAAATGAAATATTTTGATAAGACTGCATATCTGGCTCAGTCTCCTCAACTATACAAACAAATGTTAATGAGTGGAGGATTGGAAAGAGTATATGAGATAGGTCCTGCATTCAGAGCTGAAGAACACAACACACCTAGACACTTGAATGAATTCATATCAATAGATATCGAAATGTCATTTGCTGACGATGACGTAGTCATGGGCGTAATGGAAAGATTAGTGGATAGTGCGTCAAGAGCTGTGGCAAAAGAGACAGAAGCCCTAGAAACGCTTGGAATTGAGCCTATTGAGCTTGAATTGCCTTTACCAAGGATAACCTACGACGAAGCTGTGGAAATGTCAAATGGAAAAGCAGAATGGGGTGAGGATTTATCTATGGAAGCTACAAGAGAGATTGCCAAACAGATGAATGGTTTCTATTTCATAACAAAATGGCCATTGACACTCAAACCTTTCTACATACTACCTGACGATGATCCAAAATACAGTAAAGGTTTTGATTTTATGTTTAATGAAATTGAGATGACTTCTGGAGGTCAAAGAGTTCATGATGTCAATATGCTAAAAGAAAGATTGAAGGAACAAGGTTTGGATCCTGATGGATTTAATCATTATTTGGATCCATTTAGATATGGAATGCCACCACATGCTGGTTGGGGATTAGGATTGGATAGATTATCAATGATTTTTGCTGGAGCAAAAAATGTAAGAGAATGTGTTTTATTTCCAAGAGATAGGACCCGAATGACTCCATAAATGAGCCAAGCGTCAGAAATTCGTAAAGCTGTTGGCTGGATTTTAGCTATAATTGGCCTCATACAATTCATAGTTTTCCTTATCATTGGTCTCTATTCTTTGTTATTACTTCCAATAATATTTCTCATTATTGGTGCTATTTTAATTGGGGGTCCTAGAGCAGTTGGCTGGATTTTAGTTATAATTGGCCCCATACAATTCATTGTTTTCCTTCTCATTGAATTCTATTTTTTACTATTTATTCCAATAATAATTCTCATTATTGGTGTTGTATTAATTGTATCAAGCCTCAACGAAGATATGGAAAGTG
>CAZYZI010000066.1:0-4653 GCA_964651915.1 uncultured archaeon
GAGACACAGTAACTCTAGATGCAGTAGTGAAGGTATTGGGAATGAATGTTAGTGGAGAATTTGAGGTTGGTTTCTTTCTAGATAGCGAAACTGGTGAGCAAATAGGTGCAGTATCTGTTAATGGTAGTGAATTAAGTCACGGTATTGAAAATGGACTTAATGTTTCCGCTAGTTGGAAAACTACAGCAGGGGCGCATACTATCTATGTCGTAGCAGACTCTACAAATTTAATTGATGAGAGCCAAGAGAAAAATGAGCTTTCCAAGGTTCTAACAGTAAGTGCAGAGGATGACTCTTCAGATGTAACATCAATGGTAATGATAATTGCTGTTGTATTGTTGTCTGTTGGATCCGTAGGTTACATCTACAGAGATTCTTTATTCTCTAAATAGATTAGTAGAAAGCAAGGGACTAGGATATGGAAACAGACCTAGTCCTCGGTCTTGCTCTAGCAGGTATCACTCTAGGTATTGTTGAAGGAGTTAAACCAGGACCATTGTTAACTACCGTAATCAAAGAAACTTTGACTAGTGGTTTTAGAGGAGGAATGCGTGCAGCTTCAGCTCCAATTTTCACAGACGGTCCGTTAATACTTTTCAGTATTTTTATGGCTGGTTGGATAGCAACTCAACCACTTGTATTCTGTGGAATCGCAATATTAGGTGCTGTATTTCTGACTAGAATGGGAATGGAATGTTTCTATCCAGAAATTCCAGATATAGATACCAATGATGTAGATCTTTCTAAATCGTTGAAACGCGGAATTCTGACTAATCTTTTGAATCCTAATGCTTACATTTTTTGGTTGTTAGTAGGTGGGCCATTGATGGCTACAGTAGCAGATACAGAACCAATAGCTCCTTATGCATACGCAATCTCATTCATTCTTAGTATTGTTTTAGTGAAGATGACAATAGCTTATTTCTTTAGTAAAGCACAAGTTAATTTTTCATCTAAAAATTATCAATTAGCTTTGAGAATATGTGGAATAGCTATGCTATTTTTTGCATCAACTCTAGTCTACAAAGCATTTGAATTGTGGCAAAACGGGCTTTAATGGCCTCGTGAAGCCATTTTAGTATCTAATTTAGATTCTTCTAAGCCAGCCATTGCATCAGCCAATCCCTCAGATACTTTTCCTACTAATTGAGGGTTATCAAAATGAGCCGTTGCTTCTACTACAGCTTTAGCCATAGTATCAGGATCATCAGATTTGAAAATTCCAGAACCAACAAAAATACCATCCATTCCAAATTGCATCATTAAAGCAGCATCAGCAGGAGTAGCAATACCACCGGCAGTAAATGTGACAACTGGTAACCTTCCTAGTTTTTTAATCTCTGAAAGAATATCAAGTACTTCACTTTCTATTTCTTTTCTAGATTTATGGAAAGCACTATATTCTGCAGATTCACCTAGGTTTTGTTTTGCTTCATCGTCTAAAACAAAGAATTTGTCAACAATCTTAGTTGCTATTGGTTCTAAATTTGAGGAAGCTTGAACTGCGGCTATTTCAGCCTGTAAAAGTCTCGCATGTCTCATTGCAGCAACTACATTTCCAGTACCAGCTTCTCCTTTGGTTCTAATCATTGCAGCACCTTCCCAGATTCTTCTGACAGCTTCTCCCAAAGAAGTAGCACCACAAACGAATGGTACAGTAAATTTATCTTTGACTACATGATAATAAGGATCGGCAGGTGTTAAAACTTCAGATTCATCAATCATATCTACACCTAAAGCCTCAAGGACTTTTGCTTCAGCCGTGTGTCCAATTCGACATTTAGCCATAACAGGAATAGAGGTACAGTCTATGATTTCTTTAATCATTGAAGGATTAGACATTCTTGCAACGCCGCCATCGGCTCTAATATCTGCAGGAACGCGTTCTAATGCCATAACAGCTACAGCACCAGCCTTCTCTGCGATTTCAGCTTGCTTAGAATTGACCACGTCCATAATGACGCCGCCTTTTTGCATACGTGCAAATCCACGTTTTACTAATTCTTTTCCCCTCATCAGCGATTCTAAATCCAGTTCTAAGCTCATTTTAGTTACAACACACCAATTGATTCCAAATGCTGCACAGCAGCATTGCTGAGATCATCATAAAGTTCTTCATCTTCTACAGCAGAATAAGATACATCATCGCCTTTTCCAGGTATGATTTTCATTATTTCAAATTCAGAGCTGAAACTATCTGCATATGACATAATTGCATATTCATCACCTTCAACTTCCAATGAACCGTGAATTTTCATACGTATGTCCTCTCCATCTTCATTTTCAAAAATTTCTATATCTTCATCATCTTCAATTACACTTTCTTTTGGTTTCGAACCAAATAGAGAACTAGTCCAACTTTTACCTTCAGTTTCTTCTTCGCTTATTTCTCTTCCCATTGCATCAGCCCAAGCACCAACAATTTCTTCTTTGCTCATACCAGTTTTGGCTTCAGCTTTTTTCCAATTATTAAGCCTCCATGGAGATTTATCAAATTTTGTAGAAAGGGCTTGTAAAAACATTCTAAGGTCATTAGGATTGTCAGAGCCTAACTTTAGTTCTATCAATGAATTGCGAGGATTTCCAAAAAATCCTTTGTATTTCATTGCAGAAAGTCTAGCTTTGAATCCTGCAAAACGAAATGATACACTCCAGTTCATTTCATCAAAACCGCTACTTCTTAATTTTATTTTTGCATCGTCATCAACGGAGGTACATGCTTCCCAAAATTTCTCTCCAAAATCAGTAAACCACAACAATCCGAATGTACCTCTATTCTTAGTTTCAAACCTTCCAGATTTTAGCGCACCAGTTTTCACCATAGGGTGCTTGCTTCGGGGCTGAGCTATCAAAGTGACAGAATGCACTAATTTAGCACGAAAAGGGATGCATAAAATAGCACCGCTAACTTTAATAACGCCACACTACCAGCAAAGTTAGGCCTTTGGGTCATTTACGGTAATCAATTCACAAATTAGCTAAAAGCTTTAAGACGGATTAATCCGCACTTGGTTCAGGGCTGAAAAGCAAGAGGTGGTAAATATGAATATAGACCCAACAAGTAGTAAATACGTAATTAAAGCTTCAATTCGAGCAAATGGAGTAGTTAACAAATCTGATGTTGTCGGAGCCGTTTTCGGTCAGACAGAAGGATTATTAGGCGATGAATTAGATCTTCGTGATCTTCAGAAAAGCGGACGCATGGGCCGTGTTGAAGTGGAAATAAAAAGCGATAAAGGCAAGTCAACAGGAGAAATAATAATTTCTTCCAGTATGGATCAAGTTGAAACATCTGTTTTTGCAGCAGCATTAGAAACTGTAGAAAGAGTAGGGCCTTGTAAGGCAACCGTGAAAATTTTGGCCTTAGAAGACAGTCGTTCAACTAAGAGAGAGATAATTATTGAGCGCGCTAGAACCTTATTAAGTAATTTAATCAAGGATTCAAGAACAGCAGGATCAACAATTACCGATACAGTTCGTCAAGCTCTTCAAACTGAAGAGATTGTTCGTTTCAAAGGAAAATTGCCCGCAGGTCCAAATGTAGACACTAGTGACGCAGTCATTATTGTAGAAGGCAGAGGCGATGTTCTCAATTTGTTAAAGCATGGAATCAAGAATTCTGTTGCAGTTGAAGGTACTAACATACCTAAAGAAGTTGTAAGTTTAAGCAAAGAAAGAACAGTAACAGCATTTGTTGATGGAGACAGAGGTGGTGAAATGATAATTCAAGAGTTACTCCAAGTAGCAGAAATTGATTTCATATCTCGCGCACCAGATAATACTGAAGTTGAACATTTGACACATAAACAAATTATGAAGTCATTGAGAGACAAAGTTACGGCAGAATTGTTCATGGAACAAAACAAATGGGCTAGACCTGGCTCTGGTTCCAAGGCTCCAGCAAAGAAAGCAAAGAAAGCAGGTAATGCAAAAGCAGCACCTGCTTCTAAGGCTGAAAAACCAGCTGAGCCTAAAGCTGAGAAACCGGTTGAACCGGCAGCAGCAGCAAGTCCGCATTTCTTAGAACAGTTGAATCAACTTGACGGTTCAAAGAATGCAAGATTGTTAATGGGCGAAGAATTAGCAGATGAAGTTTTGATTGTAGGGCTTCCAGAGGTTCTTGAATCTCACAAAAATAATGGTGTAGACACACTGATAATGGATGGAGTAATAACTCCTCATTTGGTAGAATTAGCACCTAAAGCAGGAATAAAAACAATCGTGGCTAAAGGCAAGGCAGTGCTTCCTAGAGAACCAATTGGTCTTTCCTTATTTACATCCGAAGATTTATCATAAATCAGCAATAATTTAAGTTAGCCAAATGGTTATATCCTACTCCAGTTGTGAGCTTGTGCTATGGCCGATGATGCTAATATAGATGAAGAAGGTTTACGACGTTCAGCTCGTAGTCAAATTATTGTAGATACTATTGAACGTAGTTTGGAAAAGATGATGTTTGTGGAGTCTAATCTTGGTAAAGAGATGGAACCTCAAGATCTTTTTCAAGTCAAAAGAGAAGCAGTAGCTGCGGTTGCTGAGTTAAAATATGCAGTTTCCGTGCTAACTGGGAAGCTAGAGATTTAATGTCCTCACGTCTTGTGCTCGCCCTGGATGAAACAGACCCAGCTCGAGCTCTAGATGTAGCTAGAAGTG
>CAZYZI010000067.1:0-3206 GCA_964651915.1 uncultured archaeon
TGGCCTGTATAACCTACTATGCCGCACATCAGATGTTATCTCCCTGAAAGTCTGCGTTATAAAACTCCCCCTCACCAATAGTTGCATTATTCATCAATATTGAACCTCCCTGCAAAACTGCACGGCTACCTATGGTACAATTATCTCCTATCATTGCACCCCTATCACTAACTGAGAAGGTTTTATCAAAATATAATATATCTCTGGTAATTGGAATTGCAATACCATGTGAACCAATTGAAGTGTTATCTCCAATTACTGTTCCTTTAAGGCTAGAATAACTTCCTATTTCACAATTTTGCATAACTATGCTATCTGATATTTCTGCAAAAGAACCAATTCTTACATTATCCCCTAAAGACACTGAATGACCTATTACTGAATTAGGACCTATTTCACAACTTTCACCAATTGATATTGGGCCTGTAAGGTAAGTACCAGAACGAATAATCGTACCTCTTCCAATTGAAACTTCGCCCTTTATAATTACATTCTTTTCAATTTTTCCACTCCTGTATAGCAGATTATCATTCAAAGAAATTCTATTACCTGATATTAAATCCCAAGGATAAACGATATTGTGCCAATTGAGTGACTCAATAACATCAAAATCATTCTTTTCAAGTATTGCTTGTAAGGATTCTCCAATATGTTTACCAGAATGCTTAATTAATTCTTGAGCTAAACTGAGATTAAGTTTTGCAATTCCCGTAAAATGTATACGGCCGTAAGCTTCCGGACTGTCAAACGTAATTCGTGGTTTACCTTTCGAAAGTTCTATTTCTCCCCACTTAGACCACCTATCTGCTTTTCCAGAAAGTAGTGCTAGACCTTCGCAATTTCTCAATTTAATAAATGATTCACCTGAAACATAATTGTCCCCTGGAATCAATAAGAATTCATTTTCCACATTTTCCATTCCAATTCTCATAGCTTCTAATGTTCCTGTTCTCTCCTCTTGGAAATAGTAACTAATTTCTGCACCAAAATCTGAACCATTTCCAAAATAGGACATTACACTATTCTTTCCATAGCCAACAACCATATGGATATCCCTGATGCCTGAAGCGACAACGCCCCTTACCAAGTATTCCAAAATAGGGCGATTACCAATAGGCACCATGCCCTTTGGCCTGTTAGCAGTCCAGCTACCTAGCCGAGCGCCCTCACCTGCAGTCAAAATGATTGCTTGCACAATTTCTTTCAGAGATGGGAGTTTATGATACTTATTATTGCAACAAAACCCTATTTTAGCAGAGCTTTTGCCGACTATGGAATATGATTGGGATGCAATAATCATAGGTGGAGGACCTGCAGGAAGTACAGTTGCCAGATATGCCTCCAAAGGCGGGGCAAAAGTCTTAGTTATTGATAGAAGAAAAGACATAGGCACTCCTTTACAATGTGGAGAATTAGTCCCAACAAATAATGAACTAAAGAGACTATGTCCTGATGTACCTCAAATAGATAATCTTTTCCAAACACCTGAAAATGCAGTTTCCAAAAGAACTGACCAAATGGGCCTAGTAACACCATCTGGTAAAAAATTAAAATATTCTTTTGAGGGGAAAATTCTTAACCGACCAATACATGATCAAGCTCTTGTAGAATTAGCTAAAAAAAACGGAGCACATTATCTTACTGAAGCCAGAGTAAATGACATTGTAGGAGAAAAAGTTATACTTAAAAATGGCGAAGAAATAACTGCGAAGATAATAGTTGGTTGTGGAGGTCCCCATGATCCATTACGCAAGAAATTTTGGAATGAAACATCTTTGAACATTGCTGTTAATTTTGTGTTGATGGATGGGGATTTTGATAATGTAGTAGAACTATATTTTGGATCTATGGCTCCAGGAGGATATGCTTGGATGATTCCAAAGAAAGGAGGGGCGAATATTGGAGTTGGGATACAAACACGATACTCTAAAGGAAAAAATTTGAACTCTATGGCTGAAGAATTCTTCTCGAAATTTAAGGGTGAAATAAAATACAAAGGAGGGGGAGTACTGCCTATGTCAGGAACAATTAAAAAATTCACAAAAGATCATTATATGTTAGTTGGTGATTCAGCTGGAATGGTATTACCTTCTAATGGAGCAGGCATTACTACTGCGATGATTGGAGGAAGAATTGCAGGTCAAGTAATAGCTGAAAATATTAAAAAAAATTTATCATTAGAAGAATATCAGAACCGCTGGAATAAACAAATGGGAAAAGTAATGAAATACTCTAAAAGAGGGATACATTGGGGAGGATTAATGTTTAGATCACCTGACATATTGGTTAATGCAGCTTTTAACCCAATAACAAAACCTATTATCTGGAGAGCAATCACGTGCAAGCCGATGTTTGGAATATATTAGATAGCTGTGCTTTTTTCAGCCAGATACATCCCGATGGAAAGATTGCAACCGTAAGTAATATTGAGAATGAATTGATAAACCGTCAAAGTAAGCAATATTTCTCAAATTTAAAACATAAAGGCCTAGAAATAAGAGAACCGTCTCCTAAATCGGAAATATATGTCAGAAAGAAAGCCCAAGAAACTGGTGATTTAGACGTATTATCTGAAATTGACATCAAGATATTATCACTAGGATATGAACTAAAAGGTACCATAATTTCAGATGATTTTGCTATACAAAATGTATCTTTGTATATGAAATTAAATTCTATTTCTTGTAATGGAAAAGAAATTAAAGAATTAAGAAAATGGAAATTTAAGTGCTCAGCATGCAATCTAGTAAGTAATAATAAGGAAAAATCATGTAGTGTTTGTGGATCCAAAGATATATTTAGAATTAAAGCAGAATAAAACCGTCACCATCTAAAACTGGAACCAACTCATGAGAGTCTATTTTCATGCAATATTCAAAATCTTTTTCAAGACCTGCAGAGGCAAGCATCTCATAGCTTGGTGATTTTTTACATTCGGAACTTATTTCTGTAGAAGTTAAACGAAATTGATTTGATTTATCATTAAATTTATATTGTAGATATTCGGCACATAATGTATCTTCGACTACCTTTTTACCTAACCTCCCTGAACAAATAATAGAAACATTACCACCTTGCTTCTTTACAAATTTGACAACTGCACTTGAATTACAGAAACTACCCATTACAACTAAAGGAGATTTTGAAGAGGCAACGACCATTCTTGAACCATTTGTAGTACTGGAAAGAATAATTTTACCCTTCAA
>CAZYZI010000067.1:3306-4425 GCA_964651915.1 uncultured archaeon
GCTCCAAAATCATTTTCAGGCAATTTCTTACCTACTTCACAAAAAACTCTAAGATTTCTACCTTTTGCACCGCCGATTAATTCAACAACTCTATCTGAATCTATGTTCAGACTTCCACTTGATATCTCTGTTGAATCACATCCTAAATTAACTAATTCATCAAATAAAATTTCAGCCTTACCTTGATGCTCTGATAATTCTAGTAATGTACCTCCGTTACAAACTGAAATGTTATGGGACCTCAATAACTTTATTTTTTCCTTAACTAATTTTGAAGATTGTAGTTGACTAGTTGCCCAACCCAATTTCCAAAGGTCAACATATTCTGAACACAAAGATAACAAATCTTCTGTATAACTTAGACCCATGCCTTGATCTAAACACATAGTCATTCCATTTGTTCTAGGTTTTCTAGATCTATCGGGCATTTCCAAGAAAGAAAACGCTTTGTCGTCCATTATATCTCTAAATCGGGTGCATCAACTAGCATTACACTCAACCCTCCAATAATATCTGTCGTATTAACTCCTTTGGATTTTAAAAAAGAAACTACGGCCATCGATTTATGCCCGTTACCACAGTAAAAAACATCTCCTTCTTTAGCAAGACTGTAATTTTCAATTATATCAATTAGTGGTAAACTAGGAACTCCTTTGACATGTAAAACCTCCCAATCTTCGGAATTACTTACATCTTTCATAACTTTGATATGTTTGTGTGCTTCTACTGCACGACATCGAATTAGGGTATCTGTATTTCTTCCTTCATCCGACCATCTTGAAAAGTCAAAAATGTGTAAATCTTCAAAACCTTCGGCTTCGAGTCTGAGGAAGGCTTCACTACCTCTGTGATCCTTACAAATAATAACTAATGGGTCTTTCTTAGAAAAAATACAAGTAGCCATATACTCGAATGACCCATTAATACTAGCATTAACTGAATTAGGTATAAACGATGAAGCAAAATCATTTGTCGGTCGACAATCGATTAGGGAAACTCCAGCCTCTTGAAATGATTCAAATTCAGTGAGGGTAAGACTTGTCATCAATTATAGCCAGAGTTTGTATATTTAAAACATAAGTGCACGATGCAGGGTATATTTTTCTGGATTCCATGTCC
>CAZYZI010000068.1:0-4257 GCA_964651915.1 uncultured archaeon
AAAATTGCATTTTGTTTCTATATATTATTTCTAACATACATTGTACTTTGGATAGCCGTATAAAAAATGTAAAGGATGGTGCTCCCGCCGGGATTTGAACCCGGGTGCTCGGCTCGAGAAGCCGAAATGATGGGCCGGACTACACTACAGGAGCTACTCTGACTTCGAACAGTCGAACTTAATAATTTTCGTCAAGCCATTTGGCAGTTTCATTGATGGCTTTTCTGCTAGTATATTGCGGGTCCCAGCCATGAGATTTTAATTTCTTTATATCTAATCTCATTTTCTTTACGTCCCCCTTCCATCCTCTTCCACCATCAATACCGCCTGTAAATTGATAGTCAACATCTTTCAGTTTTAGGGCTTTACAAACTTCATTAGCTAAAGTAACAACATCAATAGCATCTTTTGATCCTACATTAAGTGCTACGAATTCTCCTTTTTTACATAATTCTCCAGGTGCTTTAGCTAACATTGCAGAAATACAATCTTCAACATGGAAGTAAGATTTGTGTTGTTTTCCGTCCCCTAGAATTTCCAATTCTTTTGGATTATCTTTTAATTTATTTACAAAATCATATGTTACTCCATGATTACTCCTTGGCCCGACACAATTTGCAAATCTATAGGAAACACCTCTGAAATCATGTTCATTACAGTATTTTTCAACCAATTTTTCAGCATCTAATTTACTACTTCCATAAGCAGAGATTGGATTTAACTTTGCACTTTCAGGAGTAGGTATCTTTTTGGCGTCACCGTAAACAGTAGATGTAGATGTAAATACAATTCGATCACATCCAACATTTTTCATAGCTTTCAACACTCTTTCTGTAACATCTACATTTTGTTCTTGCATTACTTCAGGTTTAGTAATTCCTAATTGAACTTCAGGATTTGCAGCTAAATGATAAACCAATTTTGCACCTTTCAAATACTCTTCAAAATTATCATTCAACAAATCAATATCGATTATAGTAATTTCTTCAACAGAATCATACAAAAATTCTAATTGTCCCGAAGAAAAATTGTCGAGAACCACTACATGTTCATCTCTTTTAACCAATCTATCAACCAAATGTGAACCAATGAAACCAGCACCACCGGTAACTACAACTGTATTTTTTACACCATCTGGAATTGAAACTAAAACTCCAGATTCAAGTTCCATAGGTTTGTTTGAATCGGTAAAGTCATGTTGATCATCTGTGAGGGATCCTATAATCCCTCCAACAAAATCTCCAGTTGTTTTAGTAATCATTTTTCCAGTAGAGTCTGCTACAGTAACGACACTTTTCCCCGTATCACCAGCTACTCTTAGAACAGTTCCTCCAGCACTTCCTACCATTCCTCCTGCGGCAGTTAATGGCGCACCAATGAGCCCCTCTTTGTGCAATCCAAGAGTTTGTGTAACTTCATCTATAGAAATATCATCCCAGTGTTGATACATGAAGAAGATAGCTATAAGGAATCCAATGAATAGAACAGCTACAGCGACCTGTATTGGGGCTAAGATAGCTAAGACACCTAAACCATAGACAATTGAAGCAGAAAGCAAGAAAGACCCGCCAACCGCTCCAATAGTAACGGCAGCTAAATTTTTGTTAGGTGAAAGACCAATGGCTCTTCCTAGAATGGTTCCTCCAACAGCTCCAGAGCCTTGGAAGGGAAACATAACAAACACAACAATACCAATGAAAGAAGCTCTTTCCAACCATCTGAGAGATTCTAGCATATCTTCCCCTTTTCGTTGCACTCTAGTAATTCCACTTCCAATGAAAGGAATTTTCTTTGCTAAATCGAAATTCCAAGTTAAGAAAACTCCAACTGCAATGTCTACAAATGCAGTAGCAATTGCTAGAGTCCAAGGGTCAATTCCAGCAACAATACCTCCAGGAATTACAGTTCCTTTACCAAATGGCGGGACGAAATATACAAGCATCAATTGACTCAAAATTAAGAAATCTCTTTGGGACATAGTCAAGAACATAAATGCAAAGAATGCCCCAGTCATGATGAAAGGTGAAAAGAATCTCAATAAGCCTATTACAGTATCTTGCCCACCAACTGCGTAAATCAAAACTCCAAATCCTAAGAAAGCAATAGTATCAAATAAGAAATTCCACCAAAATGTCAATTCTATTTCATCTGAAGATGTAGAAAGAAATTCATAATTTAAATCATAGGAAATATTGCCGGAATCCGATATTCTGAAACCTTCTCCAGTCACACTTCCCGGACTCCATCCACCTAGTTCTTCTGCAGTGCCAGCCCCTTCTCCACCAATTTTAACCTTAGTTTTACCAAGATAAACTTCAGCCCCTACAGCATATTCAGATTTTATGTTTCCATTTATTCTTATTTCAGTATCTCCTAATTTGATTCTTGTAAAGTCAAAGTTAGAAGTAAGGGGCGCATCGATATTATTTTGAATATCAGACAAGATTAAGATGAAATTTTCAACATTCAATGATCTGAAAATAGTAACATCTATTTCACTTCTTAAAAAAATACCGTTTTTAAGAGAAGAATAAGACCATTTAGACCCTTTAATCACAGTCCTATCAAAATCAGTGTTATTGAAGTGCGAATCTTTAACCCATAATGTTTCAAAATCAGAATTTTCAATTCTACTATTATTTATAGTTACATCCTTGAAAACAACAGTATCAAAAGTATTATTGGAAAAAATAACTTGATTGATTTCAACATCGTAAAAAGCAACTCGTTCAAACGTACATCCAATAAAGAAAGTATCTTCAAATGTAACATTGTAGAAAATAACATCAATAAAATTTAAATTAGCAAAGAGAGCTGAAGATAATGCAGTATCATTATATTCTTTTTTAATTGGCAAATCATCCTTTGCTAAATTTTCTCCATTACCGTAATTTATTGCAGAACCATTTGTTTGGGAACCATATTCAGATGCCGAGGCACTGAATAGAGAATTTATCTCAGCGCTTTCAATTACGCTAAATTTATCACCCGGTGCCATAGATGGCTCTTCGCTATTTTCTCCGAGAACAGGATACGGCGAGTAAAATGTCCCATTAGATCGATAATCTTCAATTGCTCCAAAATATTCTATTTCTGTAATTGTTCCTTCAACTCTAATTTCATCTCCGTGGGAATAACTGACAAACATTCCATTTGGATTCAATTTTAAATCTTCGTCATTTTCTGTATAGGCATACCAAAGACCATTTTTTTCTTGGCCAACTAATTCTTGGGCCCAGCCAGAAAAACTTGCACCAATTAAAGCAATAATAAATCCAATTGCCATAAGGTGTTTTGGGGCTTTTTTTAGAAGAGTAATAAATGACCAAAACGCATCAATTACAGCATCAATTTCGTCTTTTTCGTGTTGAGATACAACTAAACGACCTTTACTTTCTTTGTTATCATCGGTCTTTTTAGATTTACGATTATTTTTTTTGGAAGTCTTACTTTTAGCCTTAATTTCCTTTGGCGGAGTCTTTTCCGATGCTTCTTCCTTTTTACTTTTTTTCTTAGGCATTGCTTACTACTTCGTCAAGTTGGCAATCAAGTCTCAATAAATAAGATACTATGTTATCCACCGGAGGCTACTAAGATAATTCTTATTGGTTTTTCAGGTAGTTTTGAAACTAAGGGAATAGGTATCATTTTTTCTTCATCGGTGAGTACCAATAAGCTATCTGGATGAAGCTTCAAATGATTTACAAGATCAGAAGCAGTGCTATCATCTTGTAAATCTACGATTTGAGTATCGTCATCTATTGTAACTTGCCACTTCATGAGTCTTCAACAAAGGAAGGGAGAATAATACTTACCGTGAATATTAAGACCCAAGACATCTGGATATGATTGTAGCCAGGGTCGCATAGCCCGGTATTGCGGTGGTCTCGAAAACCACTGGGAGCAATCCCTCGGGAGTTCAAATCTCTCCCCTGGCGCCAGGACTCTTTCCGACGACGTGTGCTTGTGCTTTCACGTCTATTTGAGCTCATATTGAACGATTAGAAGGGTGTCCAAAAAGGGGTGGGTAAAACGGACCCCTCATATTAATCCGAAATAAAGTAACACATGCCGAACAATCCCAATTATTATGATTCCTCCATGCACATATAAAAAAGATTTAGCTCCAAAACTTAATCCACCATCATCTTTTGCCATAATTCCACTATACCTTTCGATTATATATCAATTTCCTAAAATTTGTAGACGCCCTCACCTACAATACAAGGGGGTGCCCCCTCTACATCAAACGGGGGG
>CAZYZI010000069.1:0-3994 GCA_964651915.1 uncultured archaeon
AGTTTTATTTTAGGTATGTCCACTATATCATCTTATTTTGTCTGGTATGTTTCAACAAAGGGAAATGGTGAGTTAATAGTTCCTTCATCATGGAATGGAGCAGATCCTGGTTTTGGTGCTGGAACAATTCTATTTGTAGGTTTAATTGGAATTTGGTATGTTTTGTTTCAAGTAAAATCTCGTTAGTCGTCTGTTAATTGTATAAACCCGTTACTTCATTGAAATGTTGTGACAGACAGCAAAAGGAAACATAGGCATGGAATTTACAAATTCTATGCTCCAATTTATGATAGATTCATGGCCCCTTCATTTACTGATGGCCATTCAAAAATGTACAAACCATTGAATTTGAAGGCAGGTGATCATATTTTGGAAGTCGGAGTCGGAACTGGAATTTCATTAACTAATGTTCCAGACTTTGTTAAGGTTGATGCTATTGATTACAGTGAGCCCATGCTTGTTAAGGCTAGACAACGTCAAGAAAATGGTGATTTCCAAGCTGAAATAAATTTTCAACAAATGGATGCACATGTTTTAGAATTTGATGACAATAAATTTGATCACACAGTTGTTGCACATACTTTGGCAGTTGTGGCAGATCCTGAAGTAGTTCTCAAAGAAATTGTGCGAGTTACAAAATCATCAGGTATGATAGTTATTGTCAACCATTACAAGGACAAAAAAGGAATTTTAGGAACATTATGGAATCCTTTTAGGAAACGTTTGGGACTTGGAAAACATGTTGATTTTAAGCAAATAATTGAGAATTGTGGTTTAGAGTTATTAAATGAAGAAAGAGTAAATCGGATTACGACACATTCTAAAATGTTAGTTTGTAAAATGCCTTAGCTAAGGTTGTGTTTTATCCAATTTATGGTATCTCTTAAGGAATCTTTAATGTCCATAGGATTCCATCCTAGAACACCTTTAGCTTTACTTGCATCATAATTAGTTATTTTATTCATATATTCTTTTACAGTTTCTGGTGAAACTCTAGGTACATATCCGAATTTTGATTTTGTAATCTCCCATTTAGCAAATAAGTTCATTTTCCACATAGGAATAATCTTACTTGGTAATTCTAAATCCGGTTCTATTTCACGAATAAGGTCCATCAATTCAAATCCATCCAAGCAAGCTGTACAGAGAATATGTCTTCCTTCTGCATTTTCATTTTCATATACTTTCAAGTGACCTAGGGCAACATCTCTAACATCAACATATCCAAATGTTTGGGGAGGAAGAGCAGGTAATTCTCCCTTCAAAATTTTGTCGAATAGTATTGTGCTAGGTGTATGTCTATGAAAGTAAGGCCCAATAACTGCAGTAGGATTAATCACTACTAGATTCATTCCTACACTCTTTGCATATTCCCAAGCTCTTTTCTCAGCTTCTGTTTTTGCATATGAATAAGGATGTTTAGATTTATCATTCCAATCATCTTCATTTAACGCTCTACCATTTGGTCCACTACGGCCTATCGCAGCTGTACTCGAGGTAAAAATCACTTTTTTGACACCAGCTCGATTGGCAGCTTCAAGAGCATTTATTCCTCCAATTATTGAAGGATTTATTATCTCTTCTTGAGGATTTTTAGCCCAACTTTTGTAGACTGCAGCTACTTGAAAAAGACCTTCCATATCTTGCATTGCAGCATCAATAGTTTTAGGTTTCATTAAATCCAATTCAACTAAATCTATGTCTAATTTTGATAAATGGGAAACTAAGGTAGGTTTGTTTTTGTCTCTTACAGATGCTCGTACATTGTACCCTCTATCCAATAATAATTTTACTAAGGCATAACCAACATGTCCATTTGCGCCAGTGACTAAGACATTTTTTCCATTCATTTATTTGAATAAGTTTTCTCTGTAAAATTTCAATTCTTCAATAGATTCAATTATATCATCTAGAGCCCTATGCGTTTCCATCTTTGGAGGCATTTTTGCATCTATTTCTGGATTCCATCTAATGGCAAGTTCTTTGATTGAGGATACATCTACAACACGATAATGCAGTCGTTTTTCTAGAGTATTCATTTGAGCGTCTAAAAATCGACGATCAGTCCCAATAGAGTTACCACATAGAGGAGGTTTGTATTTAGCCCCTAAATGTTCGTTCAGAAATTCTAAAGTTTGGGTTTCAGCTTCTTCTATACTAATTTTACTTTCACGAACTTCATCTAGTAAGCCTGAACGATGATGCATTTCATGTACATAATCATTCATTCGTTCTAAAATTTTATCATGAGCGTGTACTACTAAATCAGGACCTTCTGCAATTATATTAAGTTCAGAATCAGTTATGATGGTAGCAATTTCAATAATACGGTGCCTTTTTGGATCCAAACCCGTCATTTCCAAATCTAACCATACTAATTCTTGGGACATAACTATGGATTAAGACCCTATTAAATAGAATTTGTAGCGATACTGTCCTATAGTGCTTTCTAAATGGTGAGTTGTGTCATTTTTTGACCCTGAAAAGTTCACTGAAGAATCGATAAACAAGCTAAAGTCTGAATTAACAGATAAGGCAATTATCGCCGCATCAGGAGGTGTAGATTCTACAATTGCAGCCGTACTTGCAGCTAGAGCTGTAGGTGATAATCTTCTTGCAATATATGTTGATACAGGATATATGCGTCTCAATGAATCTCAATTTGTATCTTCTATGTTAGAAGAATTGGGAGTTAATTACAAAGTGATAGATGCTTCAAAGAGATTTTATGAGGGATTAGAAGGCGTTATCGATCCTGAAGAAAAACGTAAAATTATAGGTGAATTGTTTATACGTGTTTTTGAAGAAGAAGCAAAAGAATACGGCGGTAAATTCTTGGTACAGGGAACTATAGCTCCAGATTGGATTGAATCCGGAGGAGGTATGAGGGACACAATCAAGTCACACCATAATGTAGGAGGATTACCCGATGATATGGCAATGGAACTTTGTGAACCAATAAGAGAGCTTTACAAGGATGAGGTGAGACTTTTAGCAGAGTTTTTGGAAGTTCCAGTAGCCCATAGGCAACCATTCCCAGGGCCAGGTCTCGCAGTTCGCGTAATGGGGGAGGCTACACCTGAAAGAACAGATATTGTTCGAAAAGCTTGTCACATCGTAGAAGATGAACTTGAATCTGCAGCTAAGAATGGTAAGATGGAATTACCCTGGCAATATTTTGCAGTTTTGTTACCTGTAAAAACAGTAGGTGTTCAAGGAGATGTTAGAGCTTATGGAAATACAATAGCAGTACGTGCAGTCCAAAGCTATGATGCTATGACAGCCCAAGCACTAGAGGTTCCATATCCTGTTCTTAAGAAAATTTCCGAGAGAATTACTCGTGAACTCAAATCTGACGTTAATCGTGTTGTTTATGATATAACTGACAAACCACCTGGTACTATTGAGTGGGAATAAGCAGTACAAATGATATCAAATCGTCAATGGAAATTAGAGAGTGAATACAAATATAAGAAAGGAGATCAGGCTAAATCGGTTTTTTTTCAAAAAACTTATGAAATAGGGATAGGAATTGTAATTATTCTAATTATTTTTTTACTGTCTGGTGATTACATAGTATGCGTTTCAAACGTTTGCTTTAGGTGGCCTCCTGTTTTGATTGTGATGGCAGTTCCTTTGATATACTTCTACAGATTAATTTTCAGACGTAACGAAAGTTTGGGAGATAGAGGCCGTCGTGAATCTCATAAAACTGCTATTTTAGTTAAAACAAAAAGTGGAAGCTTTGAGTATAGATTCCGTAAAGATTCCTACATTGTTTTGATGAATTCATCAATTAAGTGTAAAGTATGTAAACAAAAATTTAAGACTGAAAGCGATTTAGAACGTTATTTTATGATTTGCACTGAAAACGATGAATGTATTAATGGCCTTGCAAGAGTGAGCGGAAATAAACCTGCTGACTTTCGACCTTAAATTTTGGTGCCGGGGGCGGGGTTCGAACCCGCGGCCTTCGGATGTCCCAGGCATAGCC
>CAZYZI010000070.1:0-3965 GCA_964651915.1 uncultured archaeon
AATATGAGGAGGAAGATGATGCAGAAGTTTCCTGTTCGATTTGTGGTTCAGACTTGGAAGTTGAAGGTTCTTCTGTAAAGGAAATTACTGAAGAGTCAACTAATGATGAAGTACCAATAGATAATAAAGAAGTAGAATCAGCTTCAGTTCCAAGTGAAGACTCAGATATAGGAAAAACTGAAGTTGAAGAAGAAAAAACTGAAGTGGAAAAAGATACCTCTACAGAAACAAATAGTGAAGAACTTCCAGAAATGACTGATGGAGAAAAAGAAATGGAAGAGGCTCTAGCTGCTACTGAGATTCCTTCATCCGAAAAGAAAGAAGGGTTTGATCTTTCTAAATCATTTTTATCGAATGTAAGTGATTTTTCTACTAACTTTGTCACAAAATTAGACGGATTTTTCAAGAAGGATGGAAAGCTAACTTATGCTTCACCATTAGCTGCATTATTTGTTTCTATTTTAATTTTCTTTAGTGTCTTAGCCGTTGCTGCAATGTCAATTCCAAGAGCCCAGGAAACTAACCTTGACAATAAGGCAATTTACATTCAAAATGGCCCTAGTTACGACAAGGAAGTGACTCCAACTTCTGAACCTTCGAGTGGTGAACCATTTAGTTGTGAGATGTGGGATAAAGAAAGATATAGTGAATACAAGAATGGGAAATATATGATTACTGATACCAATAATAGTGGAGAAATTGATGATGATGAAAGATATGGGTGTCCAATAAAAATTTCATTAATTTCAGGCTCTTTAATTCTTATTTTAAATTTAATATTATTAACTTTAGCATTTTATCTTTATAAATCAATTCCAAATACATCTCTAACTTTTCCAATACTTCTATTTGGTTTTATTCAAGTTCTCCTTTTTGTAATTTATGGGGGTTTACTAGATAAACTAATTTTTGCTCTTCCATTAACGTTTGGTTTTGCTTCTGCAGTGTGTTTAATAGTTTCAGTATCAGTGTTGTTTGGACGCATTTCATTAGAAAGACCACTAGATGAACCTGTGTCACTTAACTTTTATTTCTTTGTAATAGTTATAGCACTTTTGCTTTCTTCAATCTTTGTAAATTATGCTCAGGGACCATATGCTGTATGTGAAGATCCCTATTCGCAGAAACCGACCCAATATGAAAAAATTTATGATTACGGAATAGATGGAGTAGAAAACACAAATGATAAAGACGGTTCTGAAGGAAATGGGCTACTAGACACATGGGATTCATTTGAGGATTATGGGACAGATGGGATTCTCTCTTTCGATACTAACGGAGATGGTGATTTTTCACCTGCTGAATTTTATTATGATAATGGAACGGACCAAAAATTGAATTTTACGGTTGGTGAGTTTAATGAATTTAATGAACCCTTTGAGGATTACGGAAGAGATGGAATAGAAAAAGTGGATTATGATAATGATGGCAATTATACCCATGTAAATGATACAGCACCTGATGAAGGCGAAGGAAACGGCATACTAGACTGGGAAGATGAAAATGATAATGGAACATGGGATGAAGGAGAAGGAGAGCTTTGGGTAGATGAAAATGGGAATGGAAAATGGGATTTAGCTGATTTAGCCCCTGATTCAGATGGTTCTGAAAACAACGGATTATATGATTGTACAATTTGCAATCTCAGTGACCCCGATTATGAGGGGGAATTTTTTGTTGACACGAATCTTAATGGTGTGTGGGATGCGGCGGAATTAGCACCTGATGAAGACCGTTCTGAAGGAAATAGGATACTAGATTGGGATGATATAGCAGATAATGATGGGAATTTTAATGGAAAATGGGATGAAGGTGAAGGTGAAAAATGGCAGGATGATAATGGTGATGGAAAATGGACTGCACCGGAAAATTTCCAAGATACAAATGGAAATGGCCGTCATGAAGACAATTATACCACTGATGTAGAGGCGTTTTTGAACCAATTGTCTGAAATGGATGAGAGTGAAATACATGCATGTCATCTTTTAGTGGTAGATGGAGAAAATGTACCTCACAGAAATGTTGGAGTAGCATTTGTTGATTTCAGCGGTGGTCATGACACTACAATAATGTTGTTGGCAGCCACTTTTCTGTTTATAGGTATTGGTAATTGGTTGGTATCTAGTACAAGAATAAATGACCTTGATGAAGCAAAATATATGACCATGATAATATCAGGGTTAGTTCTTCAATACTTGATTTTTGCATATAATATGTTGATGAATGAAGGTTCAGGTTTTGGTCTCGATCAAAGTGATTTGACTCTTACTGCAATGGCATTGGGTATATCTTCAGTAGGACTTTATTCATTCTACAATAAGAGGAAAGGTGAGCAAGGTTCAATAGGTATTGCTTACTTTGCAATATTTGCTGTAGGGATATTTTCCTTGTTTGCAACTTTCCTCCTACCTATTGCTTTAGGAGGGGTAGAAATGGATGAGATGGATGGAGATGCAAAATTCAATCTTATTTTATCTGCGTTAGTAACTGCAGTTGGTTTTTGGTTAGTATATAAATTTGGTTCTCAGAGATTAAGAGAAATGTCACTAGCAACTGATAGAGCAATGCCCAATCGCGAAGATCCCTTTGCACCTACAGTAGATGGTGGACAGAAAGCAATGCCTGAATGGTCCGTTGATTCAGCAATGGAATTTCTTATGCAGGAATATGGTGACGAATTTCAGATTGAATTAAAACATACAACAGAACATACTCCAGATTTGGAATTGGTTGAGAAAACAATGATGGATACTGTTGATCAGTCAGTTGAGATTAGAGAAGCTATTGAAGTTGATTATGAAGTTGATTTCCATGAAATTGCGGAAGCCTATTCTACAACTAGGGAAACGGTCGATGAGGTTATCACTCATTTAACATCAGGAAAGAATATTATGTTGTTTGGAGAACCAGGAACTGGTAAAACCGCTTTATCCAATATATTGTTGTCAAAATTGTGTGGTGAGATTGATCAGCCAAATGGTAGTAAAGCTCCAAATTACACTATTGTGACGGCTAATGCAGAATGGTCGAATTTCGATGTTATAGGGGGTATTTCACCAGATGATTCAGGTGGATATTATTTCAAGGATGGTTATGTTGCTGAGGCGGCTAAGTTATGTGAAAAATCTATTCGTGAAACAGGTAGACCTCACTATCTTGTAATTGATGAGTTTAATAGAGCAAATATTGATGAAGCTTTTGGTAAATTATTTACTGTGTTTGAGTATAGAGACAAACAACCATTATTGACACATAAAGAAACTGGAGGGGCTCCGTTCATGATGCCTCCTGAATTTAGAATAATAGGAACTATGAATACTCAAGATAAGAATACACTTTTCAATGTTGGTTTTGCATTGATGCGTCGTTTCGCCTTTGTTGAAATAGGTCTACCTCTCCCAGAGGATGAGTACCATCGTATGCCTGTGTTTGTGTATTTCAAGTTGAAAAAGTTAGGATTAGTACCTAAAAGAGCTGAGGGGGATGAGCTTTGGAAGTTTGGAGAAAAATGCCGACATTACCCGAGCCGTAAATTTGACTTTTATGATGATGACGGGGCTATGTACAAATGTCATGAAAAGTTAGTAAAATTCTTGGCACCCGGTGAAGCACCTAAGAGAGGTGATGAAGTGGCAGTAGGGGTTCGTACATTCCGTAAGATTGGTCCTGCACTAGTTATTGATTCCATGGTGACTATCTTCAATTCAATCAAAAAATATGGTCCAGAGTTAGCTCTTGATAGAGTTATTAGATCTAATATTATGCCTTCATTAGAAGGACTCGAAAGAAATGAAATACGCAGTATGTATCTTCAAGCTAAGGAAGTTTTAGGGCCAGATTCATTAGTTACTGAGACTTTAGATAGAATGGCTAATTCTGATAGTCTAAGTTTATTCTGATTGAATTTAAACTTAATGATTGTGCATGTCATTTCCACAGCACATTGGAGATTTTATTTTTCCACA
>CAZYZI010000071.1:0-3875 GCA_964651915.1 uncultured archaeon
CATAAAAAGGGTAACAAAGAGCTTGCTGAAGAATATCTGTCGAGAGCAAAAAACAATGGCTTTTCAAGAGTTAGACTTGAAAGATTTATACTAAATAAAGAATTACGTGAAGAAACGATTAAGGGACTCATGGAAATTGGCACTTTAGAATAAAACTGTCCCATTACACCTGTCCCATTATGTATTTTAACTGTATAATATTTATTAATAATATCATATAATTATAGACAATTTGGTGGAGCGGGTTCGACTCCCGCCACCTCCACCACATTACCATTCCATCCTGTTCCTATTTATCCCGTAATCAAGCTTTTAACCCTTGCAGTAGCTAGTAGTTATTTTGCACCTCACTAATTCTTCACAGTCAGACACCCTCCAAGTCAAATCCCCCTCAACACCAAGTTATTAAAAAAGTTTTGACATATGTTGAATTAGGTGTAACATGTCCAATTTTATGAGAAGATGATTCAGTAATCTCTTATAAAAAACCAGTATTACAGGATTATTGTCTCGATTTTCTGATTATTAAAGTATGAATAGGCGACTTTTCATACTATTTCTTAATCATTTGCTATGGAGGACAAAATGAAATATTTCTTGCCAATGATAATTCTATCATTCGTTCTGTTGAGTTGTGGGGAAAAAGAAGAAACAGAAGAAACAGAAGATAGCACTACAAATACAGCACAAAGCATAACAAATAGTGACTTTTCAATAACAAATTATTCAACTTATGATAATAGTAGTTCATCAGATTCAGGTGTAGTTTATCAGTTAAATAGTGATTCATCATTTTATGATAATGAACCTTCTTCTAGTTCAAGCTCCAGTAGTTGTGCATTTTTTGATGCTTTTTCTACTGCAACTTTCGAAGAGGATGGTGTGAATACATACAAATTGGCTATAAATGATATGTCTGTTGCAGATTGTTTTAGTAGCAGCTCTGGGATAACGATAACATCTTCTAAAGGTAGTGTTTTTATGTATGGTGTAGTTGGAGTGGATAGTAGTGGAAATGCTGTAGATTTAACGGGAAAAACATTTTCTAATGCATGTTCGAATTGTTATCTTAAATCTCAAGCGCAAGCAATGTATATGAGTGTTTCAGCAACTTCCAGTCAAGGAAATATTGAGCTAATAATGAAACAGTTAGTGTCACAATCTGATGGTACTGCATGCAATGTGAATTCTTCCACTACTTTTACAAGCGATTGTTATCAGCAAAGTTATAATTCTTTGGCAGAGGGAACAGATAGCACAATTACACTTCATAAACTCATTTTTAAAAGTGGGCTAGATGCTTCTTCTTCTGGCACTTATTACACTAGCGGAACTATTACATTCCAATACAATAATTGGAATGGAACTATGACATACAGCAGTGACAATACAAGTGCTGCACCCACTTATTCGGCAACCAATGGTACAGACAATGTTTCTGGCACTTATAATTATAGCAGTTCAAGTTCAAGTTCCAGATCTAAAAGGGATAACAATTTAAATACTAATTTGTTAGACCAACAATTAATTAATTCATTTCAAAATTTAGTTTTTTAACGTGACGATGGTACGACAGGGTTAGGGGCCTTGACAGGAGTGATATTTGATTGAATCAGCAATTTGTTATGAGAAATTGGTAACTCAGGCTTATCTACATTTTTTATCATCAACATTGGTATGCACTCTGGCGCAATTGGGATGAGTCAAAGCCATACGCAATGATTATTGGTCTGAATCCATCAACAGCTGATGAGAACGAAAATGACCCAACAATTACTCGCTGCATTAACTTTGCGAAATCATGGGGCTATGGTGGTTTTTGCGTGACCAATCTATTTGCTTATTGTGCAACAGTAACAAGTGACATGAAGGCATCCTAATTAAAAAGCCCATCTAAGTCCAAAATAACCTAAACCTCCTGTACCAGTTATATTTTTTACATTTCGGCTCCCAGATTTAAATTCACCAAATGAATTACTTACTGAATCATAGCCTAATCTTGCTCCGAAACCATCTGCACCCCAATCAAAAAATATACCTAATGATGTTGCAGGACCACTTGAAGAGTATCCTACTCCATCACGAGTGATTTTGGTTAATTTTGAATAGCCAGCACCAAATGTTAGTCCAAATCTCGAATAATCTTTTTCTCCGGAAACAATCCAATTAATTGTTATTAAATTGCTATCAATTGTTAATGGTTGATATGTTCCTTGCTCCCCATCAGTCGTCCCATCTGAATTATAATAAACTGAATCTGAACTCTGTAAAGATACGGTCTTAAGACCAAGCCCAATAGAATTAAATAAATACCATTCAAAATTAATGTTTCCACCTTTAGTGATTATCTCAGAATCATAGAAAAATTCTGGTTTTTCTTTATAACTTGCCCCTCCCGCACCAATACCAATTACATAGGTTTGATCATTTGCGAAAACTAAGTTTATTGAAATATGAAATAAAACTATAATTAAAATACTTTTTTTTACATATTTCATATGGTTTTTTTGAGTTAAAATTTTGATTATTTCTTTTACTTTACCATGATTATCCCTCATAATTGAGTGGGGATTTCATACTGTATAACCTATTTCGCTAGCCTATCTTTTCAATCCTCTTGTCATTTTAAGCATAAAATATATTGATTGACATCAATATTATCACTGACAATACAAATACCTGTTTTAAAAAGGCCCTCTGGTTAAGTTGAAAGGTGCTTTATGTTATGCATAATGGATTCCAAACAAAAGTCTGATATATTAAATAAAATCGATGATTCATTGATTTTGATTGTCACTACCGATTGACCCAATCGGCACAGAGAATGATGCATGGCTTTTTAAACTAGAAAGAGAAGCTGCTATTATCGTTGCGGCATGGGGTAATGATGGAAGTTATTTAAACCGTCCCGGAGAAATACTGGGTGCACTGTTAAATTTACACTTTATAAAAATGAATAAGTCAGGTGAGCCAGCACATCCACTATATCTAAAAGCTGACTTAAAGCCTGTACCTATGGGAACCTGACATTGTGTGGAATAGGAATGAACTATCATCTCCTGTGAGCACCACCAATTTTTAGGATAAAGACATCTCTTAGGTCACTCAAATATGCGCATGTGAGAAAGACAGCGCTATAAAAATGGGATTCGTTATTTGAATATATATATAGTTAATCTATCTAACGTATACTTATTAGTCAAATTCAGATATATTCATACTAATATGATACAATCCCTTATCTAAATTCAGTTGTCTAAGACGATCTTCAGGGGTGCAAATGGGGGTGCAAATTACTACTATTAGAATTTCTCCAATGATATCAGTGCAAGTGGTGAACGCCACCTCCACCATACTACTATTCCATCCTGTTCCTAATTATCCAGTAATCACATTAATAATCATTTGAATTAGCTGCGATATAGCAATTTTGGTTCTACTAATCTGCCAAAAGGAAACCAAGTGAAACATCTACTAATAACAATACTCTTTCTACTTTTTTTAACTTCCCCTCTGTTTGGGCAGCCCGATGAAACTGGTGTTTTATACATTTGGGAAAACGGATCGAGCTATAAGGGTGAATGGAAAGATGGGAAAAAGCATGGTCAAGGAAAATTCACTTATGGGAAAGGGAAAGGGGAAGGAGATGAGTATGTAGGGGAATTCAAGGGTGGATATAGAAATGGTCAAGGAAAATATTTTTGGTCTAATGGAGACAAGTATGAAGGGGAATTCAAAGATGACAAACCAAATGGTGAAGGAACATACACTTGGTCTGATGGAAGAAAGTATGTAGGTGAATTCAAGGATGGGAGAGAACATGGCCAAGGGACATGGTCCTCAAATGACGGAGGGAAGTATTCTGGGGAATGGAA
>CAZYZI010000072.1:0-3663 GCA_964651915.1 uncultured archaeon
TTATTATTCAATTCCTCATAATAACGATAATACTTCAAAGTAACTATCAATCCCACCACCCCGGCTACACATACGGCCTGAGATGCTACCATATAGAGTAGATTAATCGATTCGTAAGTTCCAATTTTGTTAAGTTCATTCTCAAAATAGAACATAAAAATCAGACCAAGAATTATTGCAATTACTGAGATACTGATTCGTGTCCTATTCTCCATACCTCCCTGACGCGTTCTGGGATTAAAATACTGTGGTTCTTTTATTCTTTGATGAGGCTACTATATATCCTATTACTGAGCATTAGGATTTATTTATAAATTACATAAGTATCTGCAACCATATCATGCAAACCTTGCTTTTTCTCAGTAAAACCAATTATAAAATATCCAATACCTAAAGTAATTATTGATAAGAAACGTGAGAAATAACGGCCAAATGCATGTTTTACTGTAAGTCTGCCATATGTCCCAATTACTACAAGGCCACAGACCATCTTACCTGGAGTTGCCTGACTCTCTGAACTCTCAAAATATACAAAGTAAACTAATTGTATTATAACTCCAAGGAAATTTATCAAACCCTCATTCGTAAATAATAAGTCAATGCCAATTATAAAGAATAGACCAAAGAGCGGGATTTGAATTATCAAACCATCTATAAATGATGCTACAAATCTAATCCAAAATCCTGCATAATTAGTAGTTACTGCCTGATATTGATTACCTATACTTTCATATTCTTCTGAAAGCGGTAACTCACTTGTATTTTGCCAATTATTTTGTTGACTAATATCAGGTTTTTTAATTACAAATAAAATTAAACCTAACAAAAGACCAAGACTTCCAAAACAACACAAACCCATCCCTGCAATAATCGAGTTAGGAAATGTATCCAAATAGGCAATATCCTCTATTATAGCTATTTCATAATTAGCTTGTACATTATAATTCCCCAATTCATCTGACTCTATAACTCCTACATGTGTCCAACCATTTTCATCCATTATAGAATCACAAGATTTAACAAAATATTCATCACCACTATGCATTACACTAACTGTAGTTTCTGAACAAGAAGCTTCATTTGATTTAACAAATACAGTATATGTAGCGCCATAATGCTCAACTTTAAGATTTCCATTTGTACCCTTAAACACCTCATTATCATCTACAAAATCTGGTCCTGTTTCACCCCATTCACCATCAACAAATAATAATAAAAAAACAGAAATAAGAATCGTTACAGAAGATATGGCAACAACGATAAGAGGCGTATCTGGTCCCTTATTATTTTCTTGCATATTCACTTATTCAAAGCAGTAGGCTTGTTATTCTCATCAATCGCAACCATAACTGCTCTTGCACTTGTAACTTCAATAAAATCACCCTCTTCAGCAAATTGTCTTTGTGCAAAAACATCTATATCTATTGTTACAGAAGTTCTACCTAATTTGTGAGTTCTTGCATAATATGATACTACATCTCCTACAAAAACAGGCTGTTTGAACTCAATTTCATCCATTGCTACTGTCACGACAGCCCCTCTGTGATGCTTGTGCGCTTCAATAGCTGCTGCAGTATCAATTTGACTAAGGATAACTCCTCCAAAAATAGTACCTAAAGCATTCGTATCCTTAGGCATCGCCAATTGTCGAAGGGTTGGTATTGCATTTAACGGTGAAACCTCTGACATAGTGTTGGAAAGGAAACCCGTATTAAGTCAAACCTGTCTAACTTTAAGATGAAAATAATTTGTCATGGAGGTGCAGGACATACTCCTAAAGTTCAAGATGGCGTCGATAAAGCAGCTGAAGAAGGCTGGAAAATTCTAAAGGAAACTAACAATCCAACACTAGCTGCTACTGCTGCAACTATTGTGATGGAAGATGATTTTAGATTTAATGCAGGAACTGGAAGTTGTCTAAGGGATGATGGGCGCGTCCAAAATGATGCTGCTGTAGCTACAAGTGATGGGCGGATAGGTGCTATTACTAATCTTCAAGACTTCAAGAATCCTGTATTAATTGCAAGAGAATTATTAGATGAATTTGTAACAATGCTCGCTGGTGAGGGTGCTATTGAATTTGCATTAAAAAAAGGATTCAAACAAACTAAAGTTAAAGGATCGGAAAAAGGATGGACTGGAGATACTGTAGGTGCTGTAGCGCAATCATCAGATGGTAAGATTGCTGTTGCTTCATCGACAGGAGGTGTCAGGGACAGACCTGTGGGAAGAGTAGGTGATACTCCATTGTGGGGTTCTGGTTTCTATTGTGATGAAAGTATAGGTATATTGGCCACAGGTGTTGGAGAAGCTATTACAGAACAGCTAATGTGCTACCGTGTATACCAACATAGTGAAGATTTAGAAAAAGCTCTAGAATGGGGTATCAAATTACTACCAAAAGATACAGGAGTAGGCATTATTGCAATCAGGGAAAATGGGCAAATTTACGGCACCTCAAATACTACTATGCCCTTCAAAATAATCGAAGACTAAAAAACTATATACTATTTCTTATTCGATGTGACGGGACGTATGGATTTAAGTCAAGAAAAACTACTGAGTATAGGCGTAGTGATTTTACTAAGTGTAGCTGGGTTAGCAACAATAATTTACTACAATGATGATTCTTCTAATTCAGATGATAATGGACAAACTGGATGGATAGATCCCATAGTTGAAGTGGAGAATTGCGAAAATTGTACTGGCCTTGATCAAAACCATCAACATACTAATTTAATGCAACATTTTCTTCAAACTGATAATATTACTCTCATTGATTATCACAATTTGAACTGTGATGGAAATGAAAAACCTCCTGCTGAATTAGATAATACAGCTGGAAGGCCTTGTAAACCTGAATTCAAGAATGTAGCACCAACACCAGGCGATAATTCTGAAATTGCTATTGAAGGGAATTTCCTTGAAGATTGCAAGAAAACTGGAACTGAAGGGGGGTGTTATGCATACGTCTCAAGTTACAATCAATTTGAAATTTTAGATATAGGTGAGCCAAACAATATTGTCTTACTCTCTACATACTATGCAGAAGTTGCAAGAATAATTGATATCAAAGTAACACCTGACAATAATTGGGTTTTAATTAATCATGAATTGACTAATTCTGAGTTAGACCCTATTCCAAACGACGATGATGCAAATAGTGGAATGAATCGCTTAGATTTAATCGATGTAAGTGATAAATCCCATCCAGTAAAAAGAGCAGAATGGAATAATCCTCCTGCTGGTTTCCACAATCAGGACATTCATGTTTATTGTGACGTAAATATGCCTGGATCAAATAACGAATGTGAAGTTTTCTTATTTGGTGCAGACCCTTATCCTGAAATTAATGGTGCTGGATTATACAAAGGGACGCAAGTCTTCTACGCACCTGACGGATTAGATTCCTTTATACAAGGCAATAATGAGTCAAAGGAAATTGCTCGATGGGGAGGATATTCGCCTGACCCTGACACTACTTGTGGTGGTACTGTGTTTAATCATGACAATGTAATACACAAACATCCAATCACTAATCAAATCTTACTTTATGTCTCATACTGGGATGCTGGATTACGAATATTAGATGTTTCGAATCCACCTCCTGTACCTGATCCAAATGGTCTTTCTTGGCCACAAAATAATGAAGTTGGAAGATGG
>CAZYZI010000073.1:0-3564 GCA_964651915.1 uncultured archaeon
TTACTTAATTATCGGGGTTTATACGCGTTGAATGGGTCAAATGACCTTCGATTTCGAAGCTGAAGATGATGAACCTGAAGAACCACAGGTAGAAAAGACTAAAGTAGAAAAGGCAGAAATTGAGAAAACTGTAAAAAAAACAAAAACTGAAGAAAATAGTAATAAAAAGAAGCCCAAGAAAAAGACAAAGGCTCACCAACTTGCCAAAGAGCAAAGAGACATACCAGTTTCAGAATTCTTTGAACAAAATAGACATATTCTAGGATTTGATAATCCAACTCATTCACTAATAACTGCTGTAAAAGAGGGAGTTGACAACAGCCTTGATGCTTGTGAACAGGCTGGAATTCTTCCAGAATTGAAAGTAGAAATAGGATCTCTTGGCAAAGATGAACTGAGTATTGCAATTGAGGATAATGGCCCCGGAATAGTAGAAGAAAATGTACCTAATGTTTTTGGAAGGCTACTATATGGTTCAAGATTTGGAAGTGGAAAACAATCAAGAGGTCAACAAGGTATTGGTATTTCTGCAGCTATAATGTATGGCCAATTAACAACAGGAAGATCTGCAACTGTTTGTACAAGGATATCTGAGGAGCATTTAGCAAGTCGGATAACTATGAAATTAGATACTCGAAATAATAGAGGAAATGTTGAAAGAACAGAAGACTTTGTTTGGAAGGATGAAAATCAAGAACCTAATGAAGATGGTATATATCCTGAAAAATATCATGGAACAAGAGTTGAATTTGCAATTAAAGGGCGATATAGAGAGGCTAGGCCTTCGGTATTAGAATATCTAAAATCAACTGCAATAGTTAATCCACATGCAAGAATTATATTCATCAATCCAGATGAAAAAACATTCTTATTTGAAAGGGGAAGTCCTGAACTTCCAAAACTACCAAGCCAAGGAGTTAAGCCTCATCCGCACGGTGTTGAATTGGGTCAATTAATGAGAATGGCTCATCACAGTAAAGAATACCAAATAGCCAAGTTTCTAAGAAAAGATTTGTCATCTATGGGTACTAAAAGTATTAGTGATGTTTTGATTAAAGCTAGATTAACTCCTTATGTAAGACCTCAAGATATAACAAGATTAGAAGCTAAAGCATTGATAGAAGCGTTCAAAACTACTTCAATCCGAACTCCTACAAGTGGAATTTTAGTACCAATTGGACCTAAATTGATTAAACTTGGATTAAAGCAAGTTTTAGAAGAATATCGACCTGATTTCTATACTTTACCAATTAGTAGAACTCCTTCCGTTTTTTCAGGAACTCCATTTCTTGTTGAAGTAGGAATGGTTTATGGAGGTAATCTACCTAAGGATCAGCCTGTCCAAGTTCTAAGATTTGCAAACCGAGTTCCGTTACTATATCAGGCTGGAGGATGTGCAATTACAAAAGCAGTTCAAGGAATTAACTGGAGAACGTATGGATTAGAACAGAAAAAAGGGAAAGGAACACCAAATGGCCCTGCTATAATTTTGGTACATGTTGCTTCAACTAATATACCATTTACATCAGAAGCTAAAGAAGCAGTAGCAGATATTGAAGAAATAAAAAAAGAAATTAAATTAGCATTAAGAAATAATGCAAAAACATTATCAAGACACCTTAAAAAACAGAAAAAAAGAGCTAAAGTTAGTGAAAAATTTGACTTAGTTCAAAAAGTTTTACCAGCTATTGCTGAAAAAACTTCGAGTGTTGTTGGTAAGCCTGTTCCTAACTTAGACAAAGTAGTAGCTGCAATAATGGATGTTGTATGGATTGAAGAAGAAATAGAATTTGAAGATGGTCAAATACAAATTGAAATAAAGATTATTAATTATAGATTGAGATCGGCAAATTTTAAGCTAAGGGCTGAAGTTCCTGGACACGAAATACGAGAAGCTGAGCCTAGACCTGGCAAACGTGAAGGTAATCATGTAATTTGGTCTGTTGGACTTCCAACTACAGAATCTGCAAAATACAAATTTGTTATTCCACAAGGAAATAGGAGTAGCTTTGAAGGACTTGAATTGTGGGTTGAGGGTATCGATTCAACAAATATCATTGGAGCTGAAAAGTGGACTGGAGTAATTGACGACCCAGGGATTAATGAAGCGATAGAGGCTGAAAAACAAGGCCTAGCCTAATGATTATTCCTAAGTACCTTCGAAAACGAAGAGGTTTACTAGAATTAAAACAAAACAAAAAATGGATAGTTTGGAATCCTTACCATTCAAAATTAGCCGCTTATGTGCTTGGTAAAGGAAAGAATTGGCCATTTTTAAAAGAATCTAATGTTCTTTACCTAGGTGCTGCTGAGGGGAATACTATTGGTTTTTTAAGTGAAATTTGTAATAAAGGAAAAATTGTTGGAGTTGATATTTCACCAATGGCTATGGCTGAACTAGTCAATTTAGCTGAAAAAAAGAAAAACCTGATTCCTTTCTTAGGAGATGCTCATTTTCCCGGAAAATATGAAGTTTATACTGGAAATCCTGATATTATATATCAAGATATTGCTCAATCTAACCAAATCGAACTTTTTATAAGAAATTATCATTTTTTTAAACCAAAATGTGGTTTTCTTATGATTAAATCACACTCTATATCTGGAAAAGATAAAGATGTATTTGAAAAAAGTGAAAAAATGCTTGAAAAAGAATTTAAACTTTTAGAAATCATTGACATTAAAAAATGGGCTAAAGGTCACAAAGCATACTACATTGAATAATGGAGCCATCGGTGGGAATCGAACCCACGACCTGCGCCTTACCAAGGCACCGCTATACCCCTTAGCCACGATGGCTCTTCTTTGCGACTGAAGGGGCCTAAAAAGAGTTTATGACAAATTACAGACTTTTACAAAATAACCCATAAGCTATTACACCCTTCGCTACTCGGTGGCAAATGGTTTGTCAAAAAACATGGTAAAGTACATTAAAAATAGAAAAAGCAAAGAAGAAGTATTGAATGGATTTGAACCATTAATCCAAAAATGGTTTAACTCTAAATTTGAGGATTTAACACCACCACAATCAATGGCAGTACCTCTAATTCATAATAAAGAAAATGTACTTGTTTCAAGCCCGACTGGTTCTGGTAAAACTCTAACTGCTTTTCTTAGTATAATTAATGATTTTTTAAAAATTCACAGGGAAAGTGAATTTGAAGACGGTGTACATGCCATATATATTTCTCCACTGAAAGCATTAGCGAACGATATTGATCGAAATCTGAGACAACCTCTAGACGAGATGATGGTGCTTGCAAATGAATTAAATCTAGAAGTTCCTGAAATTAAAGTTGCTGTAAGATCTGGAGATACATCACTTAAAGAAAGGGCTAAAATGGTTAGAAAACCTCCTCATATTTTAATTACAACACCTGAAAGTTTGGGGCTATTATTATCATCGAAAAAATTTAGGGATCATTTCAGAAGAACAAGATACATCATACTTGATGAAATACATGATTTAGCAAATAACAAGAGAGGTACGCATCTTTCCTTATCTGTAGAAAGATTAGCTCAAATTATTGAAACTGAGCCTGTTAGAATTGGATTGTCTGCAAC
>CAZYZI010000074.1:0-3306 GCA_964651915.1 uncultured archaeon
CACATATCGCGCTGTTTGAACATGTCTTTATCACGAGTGACCAATATTTCACCTGAATCGACGTCTTCCAGATAGTTAGCGACTACAATTGTAAAATCATTTCTATTATTTACAAAAGCCTCTACAAAGTCATCTTTAGAATCGTTTATTATTTGTCTGAAATTACTGTAAAACCCGTCAAATGAGTTATGGTGCAAATAGTCAACTTTGACATAGGGCATACAAGGAATCAATTTTAATTTAACACGAGTGATAATTCCCACGGTCCCATATGTGCCCCCAACTCCATAATATAAATCAGGATTATTGTTTTCAGATACATCCCTTATGATTTCACCATTTCCTAATACTATATCGAAATCAATTACATTATTATTGAAAAATCCATTTGAATAGGAATTTGATCCTAAAGCTATACCTCCTAAACATCCACCTACAGTAAAGTTGTCACCTTCAGGAAGAGACGGAACAATTTTATCTTTTTCTATAGTTAATCGGTTTATTTTACCAACGTTTACAGCCGATTCACAATCTATGTGATTCTCCGTAATTGATAATACATTGTCAAGACTGTTAGTATCTATTCGCTTTTGATTTTTTTTAAAATTCAAATCTCTGTGATTGTGCCCCTTTCTATTAGTAGTAACAAGACGGTCATTTGTTTTTAGCACATTAGATATTTTTTCTATTTTTTTATTATAGTCATCGTATTTCATTCTTTGTTTCCCAGAAAACTGGTCTTTATACTATGATAACTGCTCTTTTAAAATATTTAACGACTAGACTAGTCTTAGTTTTCCATTTATGTAAGGGTTGTGTATTCTCTCTTCACCTAGGATAGTCTTTGGTCCATGACCTGAATAAATTATGGTTTCATCTGGCAAAGGTAAGATTTTGGCCTTAATAGATTCCATCAAATCCTCAGCGCTACCACCTGGGAGATCAGTGCGTCCTACAGCACCCTGAAAAATCACATCTCCTCCAATTAAGGTACCGTCAGAATAGAAACATAGCGAGTCGGGACTGTGTCCCGGACAATGCAAAATGTCGAATTTATTTTTTCCTAATTCTACCACGTCTCCTTCGTTAAGATATCCACCTGCTTCTATTTTGGATGACGCGTATCCAAACGCAGCAGCTATTGGACCTACCTTTCCCAGTAATTCTTTGCCTAATGGACAAATTTCTAAAGGTAGCCCTAGTTCTTCCATAGCCCTGTTTGCATCAGCTACGTGGTCAAAATGGCAGTGAGTTGCAATTAATCTGGTAATCTTCATTCCTTCATTTTTAGCTACTTTTAGGATTTTTTCAGTTTCATCACCAGGATCAAAAAAGATAGTATTTTTTGTTTCTTCATCCATCACTAGTGTTGCGTTCATTTGCAATGGACCAACAGGGATTTGTATGATTTTTAGTTCCATCATCTAACCTTAGAAATCCAGTTTTCCCTGTGGAGATATTAAAGTTCGTTTGAGATCTTTTTCAAACGTAATTTTAGGTCCAAGTATGCAGTTTTCTATGACCCCTCCATAACCCTCGACATCGGACAGTATTACAGAATTTCTAACTACACATTTTTCTAGTTTTACCTCAGCTCCTATTATTGTATTAGGCCCAATAATGCAGTCTTGTAATTCTACAGTTTCATGAATTATTACAGGACCACGTATATTTGCTCCATTGTGGGAGGCAGTTCCGTTGTTTCCAATAGATCTGAAATTTGCATCTAGATATGATTCAGGCGTTCCCGAATCGATAAAGTATCCCTCAAACGGGAATCCATAAAGACCATTTCCAGCAATTTCAGGATAAATATCTCTTTCAATTGAAATTTTCTGATTTGGAGGTATAGTCTCCAGCACTTCAGGTTCAAGCAAGTATGTTCCTGCGTTTATCAGGTTTGACAGTTCTGTCCCACTTTCAGGTTTCTCTTGAAATTGTAGTATTTGTCCATCTTTCAGTTCTACTACGCCAAATCGACTTGGGTCATCAACTTCCCAAAGTGCCAGTGTACCCTTTGCCTTTGTTTTGATGTGCTGCTCTAACATTTTATTGAGATTAATGGAACTTACTACATCTCCATTGAACACTGCAGTAGTTCCTGTAATATGGTTAATGCAGTTTCTCATCGCTCCGCCTGTTCCCAACGGCTTTTCTTCAGGTACAATAATTACTTTTTTCCCAATATCTCTTCCTGCAAAATATTCTTGCATTTCCTTTAAACCATAATTTACTGCTAAAATGGCCGTATCAAACGCTTCAGGTAGATTCCTGACCATGCGTTCTACCATAGGTACGTTTGCTAATGGAAGTAATGGTTTTGGAATCGTAAGCGTCAATGGTCTGAGTCTGGTTCCAAGACCTCCTACTAAAATTATCGCTTCCATAATTGATGCATTGGGGACTTAAATAAATATTAGAGTGGTATGAAATTTAGGACAATCAAAGTGTCTATTATCAGACCAAGTACAAACATAGCTCCTGCAATTTTCACGAAGTGGAAGGCCCAAGCGACATACCATAGAGGCCAAACTGGGAAAATATCCTCCATTTCATGTTCAACAACCTTTTCTTTTAGGTGCGTTGGTAAAACCTCAAATGAAATATCAAACGCTTCTTTTTGAGTGTCTGGAATTGGATCATTTAGTTTTTGTATTACATATATTGATCTAGGTACGGCAAAGATTACAATCGCCATTGCATAATGTCCCTCAATAACACTCAGAAAACTAAAAAGAAAGAAACAGATTATTGCAAGTTGGCATACTTTTGCAGCCCCCTTCATTCCTATTATAACCGGTAAAGTGTGTACAGGTTTGGCCTTATCTGCCTCATATTTGTCCATATGTTTTCCCATTACAACAGTCATAGAAGTCAGTCCAAAAGGTATTGAAACTAGGAACGCGTTATTCAGGGCCGCAGACCCAAAAGCTTCACCGGTCAGAGCCATGAAGGTTCCCCCAACCATCAACGGTCCAAAAACTATTCCAATAGCAAATTCACCCAAACCAAGATTTTTCAGCCTTATTGGTTTAGCAACGTAGAATATGGAAATTGTCAGTCCAGCGAAGACAAAATACATGATTTCCAAACCAACTTTCTGATAAAAATAAATGGCAATGAACAAGTCTATTAAGTTACACAAGAAAATGGCTAGAATCAATCCTTTTGTAGATATTAAATTATCAATTAGAGCGTGTGGTCCATATTCGGTTCTTGGATAGCCCTTTGTATCAACACCATGCAAAGTGTCAAAAAAATCATTCATCATATTATTCGCCGCATGGGCTAATATGAGTCCAACGA
>CAZYZI010000075.1:0-3283 GCA_964651915.1 uncultured archaeon
ACCAGGTTGGTGACCTCCAATTAATAAAGTTATGAGGTTAATATCTTCATGTGCACCTGACCTTTCTCCCTTATCATCTTTTCTTACAGGTGGGTAATGAATTGATCTCATTACGCTATTCCCTTTATTTGATATTTTCTTAAAATAACTTTCCTCTAAATTTAGAAATAAAGCTATAGATTGCAAAAGAGTCTGGCCTAAAGAATCAAATTGACTAAATAGCTCATCAATTTTCGTATTAAACTCAGGTATCTCAATTACTGATTTATTCTGCGGCATCCACTTTGAAAAAGGGTCATTGATGGAAATATTTCTACCTGTTTGCCAAAACTCTTTAATGTCGGCCTCATAACCATCTTTAGGAGTTTCAATCTTAATTGGAGTATACCCTCTTGCCCCACCCAGACTGGGTTCAAAATAATCCATCTTTGTTCTTTTAGGTAAAGCAAAAAAATCTTTAAAAATATCTAAGACTTCATCCACAAGGTCTTTATCAATAGTATGGTCTGAAATTCCGCAAAATCCTGTATTTTTAAAATTTTTACCTAATCGAAAAGAGAATTCTTCTGGATCCCTTTCCCAAAGATCTAAAGATAAAACAGAAAATGGTAAGGACAAAATAACTACCTCTCTTAAATAAGAGTTAAAATTCTATATGAGAACGAAGATAAATACTTGATATATGCCAAAAATTTACGGATTTGGAAATGCTTTAATAGATATAGAAATTTCTGTATCTGAAGATGAGCTATCTTCTCTATCTATCAATAAGGGAAGCATGGAACATATTAACTCTGACCAGAAAATGGCTTGGCTAGAGCTATTTAAATCCAGAGTGCAAAGTAAGGAGCCTGGAGGATCCATTGCAAATTCTTTACATGCTGCTGCTAGCCAAGGGTCCAGATGTACTTTCAGCTGTTCTATGGGAGAGGATTTAGAGAAAGATCTTTTTTTACAAGGATTTAATGAAAAATTAATTAAAACAAGCTTTCAACATTCTAATAACCCGACAGGAACATGTTTTATTTTTGTAACCCCGGATGGTGAAAGAACCATGGCTTCAAATTTATCTGCTAACGAGGACTTAAACCCAAACTGTTTAGATTCAGAACTATTATCTCAAAGTGATTGGTTGATGTTCGATGCTTTTTCTGTGTGCACTAGTAATGGATTTCGAACGGCAAAAGAAGCACTGAATATAGCTAAGCAAAATAATGTAAAAATAGCTTTCGGTTTAGCTGATGTAAATTTAATAAATAGCAATCTTAGAGAAATTGAATGGGTATTAGATCAGTCTATTGATTTACTGTTTTCAAATGAAAAAGAGATAAGTCTTCTACAACATAGTATTCAAACCAAAGTAGATATACTCTGTTCTAATGGTGCTAAAGGCTGCCGTATTAATGAAATTCAAGTACATGCAAAAGAGATATCTGTTGTTAACACCAATGGAGCTGGAGATGCCTTAGTGGGAATTTTCCTCTCACATTACAATTTAATATCTAAACAAGAAGCTTTGAAGAAAGCGGTTAATTATGCCACCGAAGTTTGTCTTATTGGTGGACCTAGAATATAAAAAACGCCACTAAAAAGTGGCGTTTTTTACGTATCCTAATTAATTAGAATTGGTACTTGAATCCTAAATTAATATTCCAAGCAGATTGGCCATCATTATTTTGAATCCATAGGCTGTCATCTGGATCAACACCTGAGATTAAAAATTGTCCGGAATCAGAAACTCCGCTAACCATTATCTGTCGGCTGTTGTTGTAACCATATTCTCTTACAATGCCTTTTTCATCATCAATCATGTTCAGTAAATTAAGCAAATCTAAATAAACTATGAATTTGTGATCATCAAATACACCTATGTCTTGTGTAATTCTCAAATCTAATCTGCTGTACCAAGGGCTATTAAATGCATTCCTAGGGGAATAAGTTCCTTTGTATGCACTTAATCCAGTGCTGTTAACGTGAGCCATAACAGCATCAGCTACATCAGAACTAGCAAAAACTACATTTGGATCTGTAGCACCTGTAGGAATATATGCAAGACTGTAGTCAGCGTAAAAGCGTGAATTTCCAGTCACACTGTTATAACCTGGCTCATCAAAAGTAACACTATAAGGTTCTCCACTCTTTCTAACGAAGACTAATGAGAAACGAGTATCATTGTTTCCTATAAGTTGCGTTGTGTAATCAAGAGTAGCTAGGAATTTATGTTCAACCATAAAGCTTGATCTAGTAGCATTTAAGTTTTCGCCATCCCATCTTTGAGTATAGCCATAAGCTGATTCTGCTTGCGCTGAAGTCAGTGGATAAACATCATCAGAATTCATATTGGTATAAGCTGTCATGAACTGAACATCACCAAAAGCTTTCTTCATTATGAACGTAATTGCTTCAGCTTGACCTTTATTAGTATTTGTTAACCAAAAGTCTCCGGCACCTGTGTAAGTACCTCTTCCATCAGCTAACGATCCTGTTTGCGTAAGTCCTAGATCTTTGTAAAACACACCTTCATTAGTTTCATCCCTATTGTATTCAACTGTGAAGTCATAACCTTTTTCAGTCAAAATATCTAACGCGATATTTTGTCTCCATTTACTCGGAGCTTCGAAATTAGGGTCAGTGCCTTGGGCGTCTCCGTACCAAGCACTTCTAACTTCATAGTTACTTGTTGGTCCTAGCCAGAAAAAGTGAGGGTCCGCAACACTTGCTGCTGGCATGGGACCTATAACATCGCTGTAAGATCTAAAACGATTATAGTCCGTTTTTCCACCTGATCTAGAATAGGCATTTCCATACCAAACTCGAGGAATTCTTCCCATCATCAGGCCTCTTCCTCCTCTAATGGTTGCATCCACAACCCTGTCACCAAATAAAGAGGTGGCATCATAATTAAAGGACATCCTTGGTTGAATTAAATCATAATCGAATTTCTGATTATTACCTATACCATTTCTTGCAAGGAAAGCAGGATTGAGATGAGGTTCTGTTGGGGTAAGAACAGAATCGTATCTAAATCCAAAGGTGATAGTTAGATCATCGCTCGCATACCATTTGTTTTGTATATACATGGTATCTTTCTCAATTTGAAAATCAGCAGCAGCAGTTCCAACTTGATCATTACCTGCAATTGGTGTGTGGAATCTTAAATAAGACCACATTCCAGCTTCAAAGTCTTCTATGCTATTGAACTGAATTTCACCGTTATAACGGGCAATAAATAGGTTATAAACATCCGTTTCAGCTCTTTCATATCCAAAAGTTATGACATTAT
>CAZYZI010000076.1:0-3170 GCA_964651915.1 uncultured archaeon
TTCTCCGACATATGCTCTCATAAGTAAACGTCTAGCATTTTTTTCATCGAGTCCTCTCGTTCTAAGGTAAAACATTGCCTTATCATCTAATTGACCAACTGTGGCGCCATGAGTACATTTTACATCATCAGCGTATATTTCCAATTCAGGTTTCGTGTGTATGATTGCATCGTCTGTTAATAACAAATTCTGATTATTTTGTATAGCATCCGTCTTTTGAGCGTCAGGATGAACGTGAATGCGTCCATTGAAAACTCCAACTGCCTTACCACCTAGTATTCCTTTGTAATGTTCATTGCTAGTACAATTATTTTTCATGTGTTCAATAGTCGTATGATGATCTATATGTTCTTCCTTACTGGCAAAATAAATTCCATTCAAATCGCAATTTGCTCCAGTTCCATCTAGTTCAATGTTAAAATCCCTTCTTGCAAATCTTTTTCCAATTGAAAAGTTGTGGGAAATAAAGTTACTGTCTTTCTTTTGTTTAGCGTACACATTTGAAATGTGATACGTATCATTAGCATAATCATCCATAATAATATGTTCTAAATTTGCGCCGGAATCTAGCGATATATTCATAACTGAATTTACAAAATTACTCCCATTTCCCGTTACTCTAAATTCTTCAAATATAGTCGTGTTACTATTTTTTTCAGCAACAATTATTATTCTTGGATATACGGCCTGTTGTTTTCCATTATTATTTATCAAATTTAGAATACGTATATTATTTTCTGAATTTTTATCTAATACAAGATAACAACCATTGATTGCAAAGGCATTATTCAAGTTTAGGAAAGGATTTTCTTTAGTTTCAAGTGCATTTTCATCAATATTTCCACTTATTATTCCTTCAGAAATTGAACCGGTTTTACATTTAGTTTGGCATTTTACAATCTTACCATTGCATAATACAATGTCATAATCTTCATCAATTTTTGTGGTAGTTTCGTTAAATTCTAAATCTAGTTTTAAAATTATAGAGGGGTCTGAAAATTTCCAAAACTCATTTTTACGATTAGGTATGCCAACTTTAGCAAATTCCTCAAATGCTTGAATTCTAAGTTCTTTTACTCTGTCATCAGGCTTATCAAGAGTATTTTCGAAAGATTTAGTAAATTTTTCTATTGTTTTCATTTTGTTTTTGCTTCCTCAATAATTTTATCGTATCCTTTTTCTTCTAATTCAAGAGCGAGATTTTTATCACCAGAATTAATTATTTTTCCGTCAACTAAGACATGAACAAAATCAGGAACTATATAATTCAATAATCTCTGATAATGGGTAACAACAATAGTTGCATTTTCTTCGGTCTTCATTGCATTTACTCCATTAGCCACAACTCGTAATGCATCAATATCAAGACCTGAATCGGTTTCATCTAATAATGCTAATTTAGGTTCAAGAACAGCCATTTGAAATATTTCATTTCTCTTTTTTTCTCCACCAGAGAATCCTTCGTTTACAGGTCTTTTCAAAAGAGATTCTTTCAAATTTAATAGTTTAATTTTATCGCCTATTAAATCTATAAATTCCATAGCATCAATTTCAGTTTTTCCATGATATTTTCTTTGAGCATTTAAGGCAGATTTTAGGAAGTAAGTGTTGTTAACGCCAGGTAATTCTACAGGATATTGGAAAGCTAGGAAAACACCTTCACATGCCCTTTCATCAACATCCATTTCGAGAAGATCTTTACCCAAATATTCTACATTACCTTCAGTGACATCATAGTCTTCATGTCCAGCTATAACTTGCGCTAATGTTGATTTTCCAGACCCATTAGGTCCCATTATAGCATGAGTTTCCCCTGCATTTACTTCTAAGTTTATTCCTTTTAGAATTTTATTCCCTTCTACTTCTACGTGCAAATTTTCTATTTTTATCATTTAACCAACACTCCCTTCTAAAGATACTTCCAATAATCGTTGAGCTTCAACCGCAAATTCCATTGGTAATTCTCGAAAAACTTCTTTACAAAATCCGTTTACAATCAAGTTTATTGCATCTTCTTCAGATATTCCTCTTTGTTTGCAATAATATATTTGATCTTCACCAATTTTTGATGTAGATGCTTCATGTTCAATGTGAGATTTTGTATTTTTAACATCCAAATAAGGGAATGTATGCGCACCACATTTGTCACCTATTAACAATGAATCACATTGTGAATAATTTCTTGAACCTGTTGCAGATTTTTTAATCATTACTTGTCCACGGTAAGTATTTTGTCCTTTTTCTGCAGAAATACCTTTGGAAATGATTGTACTTTTTGTATTTTTACCGATATGAATCATTTTGGTTCCAGTATCAGCTTGTTGCTTTAGTGCTGAAAGTGCTACAGAATAAAATTCACCTTTTGAATTATCTCCCTGCAATATGCATGAGGGATATTTCCAAGTAATGGATGATCCAGTTTCTACTTGAGTCCATGTTATTTTAGATGAATTTCCTCTGCATGCGCCTCTTTTTGTAACAAAATTATAGATTCCACCCTTTCCTTCTCTATCTCCAGGATACCAATTTTGAACTGTTGAATATTTTATTTCAGCATCATCTAGTGTAACTAATTCAACAACAGCAGCGTGTAATTGATTTTCATCACGTTTAGGCGCAGTACATCCTTCGAGATACGAAACATATGCTCCTTTATCAGCAATAATCAATGTCCTTTCAAATTGGCCTGTATTTTGTTCATTAATTCTGAAATACGTTGATAATTCCATAGGGCATTTTGTTCCTGGAGGAATATAGCAAAATGATCCATCAGTAAATACAGCAGAATTCAAAGCCGCATAAAAATTATCTGATTGTGGAACTACAGAACCAAGATATTTTTTGACTAATTCAGGATGTTCTTTGACAGCTTCTGAAATTGGACAGAAAATAACTCCTTTTTCAGCCAATCTTTCTCTAAATGTTGTTGCTACAGACATTGAATCAAAAACAGCATCTACAGCAACTCCTGCAAGTATTTCTTGTTCTTCAAGAGGAATTCCCAATTTATTATAAGTTTCAATTAACTCAGGATCTACTTCATCTAAACTTTTTGGTCCATCAGACATATTTTTTGGGGCTGAATAATAACTAATCGATTGATAATCAATAGCAGGATAATCCACATTAGCCCAATGCGGTTCTTCCATTTTTTTCCAAATTTTATAAGC
>CAZYZI010000077.1:0-3075 GCA_964651915.1 uncultured archaeon
CGTAAACTTTTCTTCAAATGTGAGAACTTTCAGAAAGTTGGCGCATTCAAATTCAGAGGAGGATGGAATGCAGTCTCTATGTTGAGTGATAATAAAGCAAACAAAGGAGTTTGTACACATAGTAGTGGAAATCATGCTCAGGCAGTTGCTTATTCTGCTCAAAAAAGAGGAATACCTGCATATATTGTAATGCCAAATAATTCACCTGATGTGAAATTAAATGCTGTCAAAGGATATGGAGCAAATGTTACTCTTTGTGAACCAACATTGGAAGCAAGAAGAACAACCCTAGAAGGAATTGCTGAAAAAACAGGTGCTGCAGTAATTCATCCTTTCAACAATCCAAATGTTATTGCTGGACAAGGAACTGCTGCATTAGAACTGATTGAAGATGTTAGTGAACTTGATGCAGTAATCGCTCCAATAGGTGGTGGTGGATTGATGTCAGGTACTTGTATTACTACTCGCAATTTATTACCTAAAGCAAAATTATTTGGTGCTGAACCGAAGGGAGCGGATGATGCTTACCGATCCTTGAAGGAGGGGAAAATGTTACCTCAAGAAAATCCAAATACTATCTGTGATGGACTTCTAACTAGCATGGGTGAAAACACCTGGAATATCCTAAAAGATCACTTGGATGCAATATACACAGTTAGTGACGACGAGGTTATAAAGGCAATGAAACTAATTTGGGAAAGAATGAAGATTGTTATTGAACCTAGTTGTGCAACACCTGTTGCGGCAGTTATGAGCTCCGAATTTAAACAGTTAAAAGGTATAAAAAGAATAGGAATTATACTAACTGGCGGAAATATAGATTTAGCAAAATTACCTTTCTAGAATAATGGCGGGCCTGCAGGGATTCGAACCCTGGATCTTCTGGTTAGAAGCCAGACGCCCTTCCAGGCTAGGCTACAGGCCCTAATTCAGTTCCACAAGAGGTGGGTTTTAGTGGTTTTGTTATCAATGAACTTCACTTCCATCCTCTATTTCTTTATCTGGTTGAAGTAAACTAACTACATCATTTCCTTCAGCCGCAAGCAGCATACCGTTTGATTCTTCACCCCTAAACTTAGCTGGAGCCAAATTTACCAAAACGGCAATCTTTTTCCCAAGTAATTCCTCAGATTCATATATTTCTCGAAGCCCGGTTACAATTCTTCTTGTAGGTCCACCAAAATTCACATCCAATAACCAAAGTTTATCGGCATTAGGATGTGCTTCGACTTTCTCTACAGTCCCTATTCTTATATCCAATTTCTTGAAATCGTCAAACGTTATCTCTGGTTTGACGTTAGCTAGCTGGTTTGTTTCCTCTGGGGGCATTTCTTTCTCCAAAATTTCTTCCATGTTTAATTTAGTAAACAATGGTAAAGGTTGTTGTAGTTTGAATTCAGTTTTAAAATCTAAAGCTGAATTCCAACCATTATCTTCAATATTTCCTTCCTGATTCAAATATTCCCATGCCTTTTGTGATGATTTAGGAAGGAAAGGCGTCATCATCACCGATAAACTACGGCACAAATTCAAAAATGTAACTAAAGTAGACTCGCAAGCATCTCGGTCTCCTTTCACTTGCTTCCATGGTGCTGCTTCATTCAATTCTATATTTCCTGATTGTGATAATTCCATAATGGCTTGTAAAGCTCGTTTAAACTTACAGGCCTCGAGTGCTTCAGAAACTCTTTGGTGAACTTCCAATATCTTATCATTTAGTGCTGGAATAGTGGATTCACTGGAACTTAAACCGTCTGGGAAATTTTTCTGAGCAAATGAAATTACTCTGTGCATTAAATTACCATAATTACCAATTAATTCGTTATTAATTCGAGTTACATAATCTTCCCATGTAAAATTTGCATCTTTTTGTTCAGGCATTATAGATGCTAAGTAATAGCGTAAAACTTCTGAATCATATCTTTCCAAATAATCTGGCATCCAAACTGCATGACGGCGAGATTTGGAAAATTGTGTTGAATCTAACAACAAATATTCATTAGCAGGAACATCATGAGGTAAATGTAAACCACAACCAGATAGCATAGCAGGCCAAATAATTGTGTGGAATGGAATGTTATCTTTGGCCATGAAATAATAATGTTCGGCATCATCATTTTCCCACCAATCCTTCCAAAGTTCAGGTTTGCCTTGATTTTTAGCCCAATGCAAAGAGGCTGAATAGTAACCCATTACGGCCTCAAACCAAACATACATTCTCTTCTTTTCGTATCCTTCTCTTTGAATATCAATTCCCCATTCTAAATCACGGGTGATTGCACGGTCAATCAATCCTTCTTCAAGCCAATTTCGTGTGAAATTAATTACGGCCGAACGCCAATGGTCTTTACCACTTGAAAGCCATTCAAGAAGTGGATCTCTGAATTCAGATAATTTGAAGAAAAGATGCTCTGTTTCTTTGAATTCTATTTTGGCATCTGGATTTAATTTAGGATGTGGATTCTTCAACTCTTTTGAATCCAAGGTTTTACCACAATTATCGCATTGATCGCCTCTTGCGGATTCATAATCGCAATGTGGACAAGTTCCTTCTACATATCTGTCTGGCAAGAACTGTTTAGCAATAGGGTCATATGGTTCTTCTGAAACTCTAGGCTCAATATATCCTGCCTTGTCAAGTGTATCTAAAATCCATCTGGCAGCTTCAAAGTGTTCATCTGTGTGTGTATGTGAAAATAAATCAAAAGAAATGCCCATATCTTCTATTGACTTACTATTGATTGCATGATAGTGCATTGCCACTTCTTCAGGAGTTTTACCTTCCTGCTGAGCTGTGACTGTTATTGGAGTGCCGTGCATATCGCTTCCACTAACCATCAGAACCTTATTCCCTTTCAAACGATGGTATCTTGCAAATATGTCTGGTGGCAGATAGCATCCCGCCATATGTCCTAAATGTAATGGACCATTGGCGTAAGGCCAAGCCACACATACTAAGATGTGCTTCACAGAAGCGCAAAATTCACGCTATATATGAAACGCGGTCTAGTAAAAAAGTACTACAATACTTATGAAACTATTCCAAATCATGTGAGCAATCATACTAGGAATTAT
>CAZYZI010000078.1:0-2935 GCA_964651915.1 uncultured archaeon
TTTTTTGGAATGAATTAAATGAAACTTCTTAAAAAACTTTCCCATCCAGGTTCTGGATGGGCTCTGGGGTTCAGATCAGAAAATAAATGGATCAAGACTTTCAATGGATTGACTAAATTTAATGGTCCAAAAGTTAAATCTGATACCCTCTTCGACCTTGCATCTCTGACGAAAGTTGTAGGGACCCTGCCTGCATGCTTTGTATTAATGAAAGAAGGGTCCTTAAAACTTGATAAAACCATCAATTATTATATCTCTAATGCTGGTTGGTTCAAAAATCCATCCCTTGGTGATGTTGAGATTCATAATCTTCTCACTCACTCAAGTGGACTACCAGCTTGGAAACCTCTTTTTGCCATTTCTAATGTACCAACAATACTTCATGCTAATGTTTTACAAACTGAAATTTCTAATCAGGGGAAACGACTTTACAGTGATCTCGGTTGGATAATTTTGGGACATCTCATTGAAAGAATATCAAATAGATCCCTTGATCAATTCATCTACGAAAATTTATTAAAACCTCTTGGAATGAAAAGGACTTTCTTTAATCCCATCTCACATAATGAGAAATTAAATTGTGCTGTAACAGAAGATTGTGGTTGGCGTAAAAAGATACTCCAGGGCATTGTACATGATGAAAACGCTTTTGCTTTTGGAGGTGTTGCTGGACATGCAGGTCTATTTTCAAACTTGGATGACATGATGATTTACATGGAATCATGGCTAAACAATTTAGAAACAATTGGATTACAAAATCAGGCAAGAACGGTAACTAATTATTTTCAAAGCTTTAATGGGCTCCCAGCATATGGCTTGGGATGGAGGGCATTCCCAAGTTTAGAATTCTCAGGAACCGGAAACATAGAAGGTTCACTCGGACATACTGGTTACACAGGAACAAGTCTTTGGATGAATATTGATAATCAACAGTCTATTATTTTACTTAACAATAGAGTTTATCCTTCACGTTTGGATACATGTAACTCTATAAATGAATTTCGGATAAAAATTCATCAGCTTTGTTTTGATCAAAAACTACCTAATTAAAAACTGAAAAATTTGATTTAAATACCCTAAGGGGAAAAAAGGTTCTTTATACTTGTTATAGAAATAGTATGAAGTTTATTCATGGTTAAATAAAATGTTGAAAAACGTGATTGGGCTAATGAGCGGAACATCTATGGATGGTGTGGACGCTGCCTACCTAAAAACAAACGGAATAGATTTCATTGAAACAGGTATGGCAATAACTTTACCCTACAGCGATAGTTTTAGAAATGAATTATCCGAAGTTGTTTCGAAGGGATTGTATTCAAAAAATGTTGAATACCAAATTACTAATATTCATGCTGATGCAGTCAAACATTTGATTGAAAAAAATGGAGATTCAAGAGATTTTGTTGACTTAATAGGTTTTAGTGGTCATACCATTTTTCATATTCCAGATGAAAAAAAAACCTTACAGATTGGTGATGGAGCAATGTTATCAGATTTAACAGGGATCGATGTAGTTTGTGATTTTCGAAGCAATGACTTGATAAATGGAGGACAAGGGGCCCCCCTTGCCCCAGTTTATCATCAAGTGCTTGCAACTAAATTAAAAAAACCAGTGGGGATTATAAATATAGGTGGAGTCGCCAACATTACATACATTGGTACTGAAGATGAGCTTATATCTTTCGATACCGGTCCAGGCAATGCTTTGATTGATGATTTCATTTTTTCCCGTTTAGGTTATAGACAAGATACTGGGGGAAAATTGGCTTTGTCTGGTAAACTTGATAAAAAAATACTTGAATCTTTAATGGACAACACATATTTTTCCTTAAATATTCCAAAATCATTAGACCGAAACCAGTTTGCACTCACTCCTACCAATGAATTGTCTGATGCAGATGGGGCGGCAACTTTAACTGCATTTACAGCCGAATCTATTGCGAGAAGTATAAATTTTCTACCTAAAACTCCTCTCTTATGGCTTGTAACTGGTGGTGGGCGTTATAATGAGGCAATATTACGTGAGTTGAGAAGCAGACTCGGTAAAGACGTAAAAACGGTTGAAGAAGTAGGTTGGAAAGGTGATGCAATTGAAGCCCAGGCTTTTGCTTATTTAGCGGTAAGAAGTGTTTTGGGCTTACCTTTATCATTTCCTTCAACTACTGGCGTCAGGTCTCCTGTAAGTGGAGGGAAACTATTTTTGCCCTCCTGAAAGTCAAAAAAATTAATCTTTGCCAAAAAAGATTCTTATCATTTAAATGCAAGATAAAAAATCAAATTCAAAATTTAATCATTTGCACAAAATGTCAATACTTGAAATTGTGCAAATGATGAATGAGGAGGATACAACAGTCGCAAGAACTGTAAAAAAATCTCTTCCCAAAATTACGGATGCAATAGAACTCATTGTTGATCAATTGAAAAATAACGGTCGCCTATTCTATGTTGGTGCTGGTAACAGTGGTCGTATTGGGGTAATGGACGCATGTGAATGTGTACCTACCTTTGGAACTCCACCTGAACTAGTCCAAAGTATAATTGCTGGAGGACAAAATGCTACAAATAAGTCCCATGAAAATGTAGAGGACCGAACTGAAGAAGGGAGGTTAGCGCTTAAACAAGTTGCCATAAATAAACATGATGTCGTTGTTGGAATCTCTGCAAGTGGGACAACACCTTTTGTCTTAGCTGCCATAGATTATGCTAGAGAAAAGGACTCAGCAACAATTGGTTTTTCATGCAGTGTCCCATCCCCTTTGTTAGAAAATGTTAATGTTGCCATTGGTGTAAAAGTTGGACCTGAAATTTTGTCAGGTTCTACAAGATTGAAGGCTGGGACTGCTCAAAAAATGATTCTTAATATGATTAGCACAGCTGTAATGGTAAAGCTTGGAAAAGTTTACCAAAACATGATGGTGGATGTTCAGACAAACAA
>CAZYZI010000079.1:0-2784 GCA_964651915.1 uncultured archaeon
GTTTCAGGAAAATATGGTGATGGTTCTAATATTCAAGTTCATGGAACTATTACAGATCTAAGGGTAAATGATTGTCTATTAGTTGATGGTAATTATACAATCAAAGTTGATATTTCTTCTCTAGTTCTTCCAGATACCTTTGCTGAAGATAAAGGAGCTACTTTTACAGGAATAATACGCGTAGTTAATGGCGAATTTACTCTTGAGGCAGAGAAAGTACAAATGGGGTGTCCTTCTAAGTATGAACCAGTAGAAGAGTAGTGTTCATGAAAGACAAATTAATTCCTAAAAATAAAAATATCTATGAATTGCCTCAAGAAGGCAAAATGAAGGTTCCAGGTAGAATATATTCTTGTGAATCTCTATTATCTCATCCAGGCATGGATTCAGCAATACAACAAGTGGCCAATGTTGCAGAATTACCAGGGATTGTCAACGCAAGTATGGCAATGCCAGATATTCATTGGGGTTATGGGTTTCCAATAGGTGGTGTTGCAGCATTTAGAGCAAATAATACTAGCCAAGGACCTTCAGGAGTAATTTCTCCAGGAGGCGTTGGATTTGATATTAATTGTGGGGTTAGACTCCTCAGAACAGATTTAGTTGAAAGTGATATCAGAGGAAAGCAAAAAGAAATAATTGATGAATTATATACTCAAGTTCCAGCAGGTCTTGGATCAAAAGGTAAGATTACTTTATCCGATAGAGAGCTAGATTCAGTTCTATCTATTGGATCTAAATGGGCTGAAGAAAACGGTTATCTGTGGGAAAGTGATTTGGAAGTTTTAGAAGAGAATGGTTGTATTGATAGTGCAGTTCCAGAACATGTTTCACATTATGCAAGGACTAGAGGGCGTAAACAAGTTGGTTCATTGGGTAGCGGTAATCATTTTCTTGAAGTGCAAAAAGTGGATGAAGTTTTTGATGAGGAAGCTGCAAAATCTTTTGGACTTTTTGAGGGTCAGGCTGTAGTTATGATGCACACAGGTTCCAGAGGCTGTGGACATCAAGTTTGTCAGGATCATTTGGAATGTGTTTTAAGGGCAAGTAAGCGAGAAGGTCTGGATTTACCAGATAAACAATTGGCTTCAGCACCTTTAGATACTCCAGAAGCTCAAGAATATTTGGGAGCAATGTCAGCCGCAGCAAATTTTGCATGGACAAATAGGTCTTTGATATCCTATGCTACTCGAAAGGCTTTTTCTCATGTTTTCGGTGGAGATGGTAAAAGCTTAGGCATGGATACTGTATACGATGTGTCACATAATATAGCTAAAATTGAAAAACACTCAGGGGAAGAATTATGTGTGCACCGCAAAGGAGCTACGCGTGCTTTTGGGCCTGAATCATCAGATATTCCTCAGAAATATAGGTCATTTGGGCAACCCGTTATTGTACCTGGAGATATGGGTACTGCAAGTTACGTTCTTTCTGGAACTTCAGGAGCTATGGAACAAACATTTGGTTCAACTTGTCATGGGGCAGGTCGTGCTTTAGGAAGGAAAGCAGCCTTGAAAAAATATAATTCGACTAATTTAGTAAAACAGCTTTGGAACAAGCACAGAGTATATGTGAGAGCAAGATCACCTAGAGTAGCTTCAGAAGAAGCTCCTGGTGCTTACAAAGATGTTTCTGAAGTCGTAGATGTATGCCATGCTACAGGTATTGCCAATAAAGTGGTTCGTCTCAAACCAATGGGAGTTGTAAAAGGATAATGGGAATACAACTAGGTCCTCTCCTTGAAACACGTAAAATAAAAGTGGAGGAATTGAGTGGTCAAAGAGTTGCTATTGATGGATATAATGTTCTCTACCAATTTTTGACTAGTATTAGACAGGCCGATGGTAGTTTACTTACAGATTCAGAAGGTCGTGTAACTAGTCATCTTAGTGGTATATTGTTTCGTTTTTCTAAATTGGTTGAAAATGGCATCAAATTATGCATTGTATTTGATGGTAAACCTCCAGCATTGAAGAAAAACGTGTTAGAAGAAAGGAGACAGAGGAAGATTAAGGCACAGATAGAATGGGAAGCTGCAATAGAGGCCGGAGATAGAGAAACGGCTAGAACAAAAGCACAGCAGACTACCCGTTTAGATACAAATATGGTTTTAGAAGCAAAAAAGTTGCTTGATTTACTGGGTATTCCTTGGGTTGATGCACCTAGTGAGGGGGAAGCTCAAGTTGCAGCACTTTTGAATCAAGGTATGGTTGACTATGGTGCATCTCAAGATTTTGATACAGTTCTATTTGGAGCATCAAAATTTATACGTAATTTGACACTTTCAGGAAGACGTAAATTGCCTAAACAGCAAAAATGGGTTGAAGTTTCTCCAGAAATAATAGATTTGGAGGCGTCATTTCAGAAATTGGAACTTAGTAGAGAACAATTAATTGATGTGGCAATATTAATGGGCACTGATTTTAATCCAGGAATAGATGGCGTAGGTCCTAAGAGAGGTTTGAAATTAATACAAGAATTTGGTAAGGCAGAGGGAGCTCTTGAGAAACTGGGTAGAGACATTGAAAATTTAGAAGAGATTCGTTCTTTGTTCTTAGAACATCCTTTTGTAGAATTTACACCAGAATGGAAAACACCTAATGTAGAATCAACATTTTCATATCTTTGTAATGACTATTCTTTCAATAAGGCTAGAGTTGAGAAGGCTCTAGAAAAATTTGTAGAAGCTAAACCTAGGGCAAGACAGTTTACGTTAGGGGACTTTTAGTATATTTTAAATTACATAGAAGTAATACTTTCACTAAAATAGTGCCCAAAGCAGGA
>CAZYZI010000080.1:0-2735 GCA_964651915.1 uncultured archaeon
GGGGCTTGATACTGAGCATTCAACATATTCTAATATTAACTTTAATCAATAATTTTATATCTTAGATCAATCAAACCAAATAAAGATAGTAAAGCCAGATTTACAAATAGCAATGGTGCAAAGATAGGTGCATTATAAACAATTTTTTCAAAATATCCAGGTGCTTCACTATGTAGAACCGTCATACAATGAAAATAAAATCCCCATACTCCAATAAAAATCTGAAGGATCATAATGAGTATAGAAATATTCGTAAACTGAATTGAATATTTCTGAGTCAAGGTAACTCCCAAAAAACTAACCGCAATGGCACTACTGATTACTGGAATCCATTCATATATTATAAAAAACCCGTTTTGTGAATGGTCGCTCAGTGCAAGAATGAAATTCCCAAAAAACCCACCAAGTGCCAAAAATATTAACCATTCACCCCATTCCATACTTTCTTGATCAACCATACGATTCATTATAAGTAAAGCCCCCAATCCGGCATAGGTTAAAGGAGCAATAAATGGTGCAGTATAAACGAGACTTTTTAATGTATAATATTCAAAAAACGAACTATGTAAATGCCAAATTAGCCCTGCAACACCAATAATAATTGAAATAGATCCAATAGCTATACTTATTAATTGAGTTTTTCCTTGTTTATTTATCCAGTTTTTCCATGATTCAATTCCTAAAAAGATCGGTGCAATTAAAGAAAAATAGAAAGGTATCCATTCAGCTGACTTAGAAAATTCATTAGTAGAATGAGCGAAAAAAATATCAAGTGCGAGAAAGCTCAGATTAACAATTATAAAAATGTCAATAATAACAGAGTTTGGGCGTACGAATGTCGCCATTATTTCTCCGTATTTGCCCTCTCTCTAAGTGTCTCAGCTAATTCTTCTATTTCTGTTGTTTTTAGGAGTAATTCATAATTCCCATGCCACTGAACAAAATCTGCCCCACCCATAAATGCACCATGTTTTGCAGTGCGACCAAAATAATGCCAAAGGTCAAACGCAATAAATTCTATTGGTTCATCAAAAGGCTCCGGGGTAAGAAGTCCTTCTTTTCTAAGAAGATTTACAATATCAAGAGCATACTGAACTTTATTATTTGTTGCTATAACAACATCTTCAGCCTCTTTATAGAATTTTTCTACATGTGTTTTTGCATGACATTTGAGACAAGTATTCTTCATAGTTTCCTGACCTAAGTTATAATTAGGTCTCTTATTTGAAATCGGCGCAAAAAGCCACCACGATAACCGCTCTGTTACATCGTGTGTTACATTCATACCTTCCAATCCGCTCATATGACAAGTTGCACAAGTTGGAACTGACATATCTTTAGTTGATAAAGTTGTGGGGTCTGCATTTAAGTTTAACCATGGCTTTTGAAGTAAATATAATACACCATGTTTTGATTCATTATATATTTCTAATTGAGAATGGTCAGGTCCCATATGACATTGACCACACGTTTCCGGTTGTCGGGCAAGTGCGATTGAAGTTGAGTGTCTAGCATGACAAGAAGTACAATTTCCAATACTCCCATCTGTATTTGGCTTTCCAACAGAATGACAAGACATACATCCCTTTTCCATTACACCAGGACCTTCAGCAATTGCTAATTTATTTGCATCCCGTTTAACAGAACCTGGATGATATTTCTCAGCGTAATCTATTTGTTTTTCAGTAAAATCTTCATCTCCTGTAACTGCTGCCCACGCAGGAGCTCCATGACGACTCCTTATAAATTGTGAATACTCTGTAGTATGACATTGACTACAGTTCAACGCAGTTAAACTTTTTGCAATAGTAAAACCCTTATGGTCTATTTCTTCTTGGTTGTTTTGTGCTCTATGACAATCATAACAAGTGATATTTTTACTAGCATGTTTACTCATTGAGAATTGATGAACTATTGCAGAAGTTTCTTGTAAATGGCATGTCGCACATTTTCCAATAGCTCGAATATATTCTGGCCCTGGTTGAGATAATTCTACTTTAGGGCGAGCTTCGTGAATTAAAAAAGCAGATATAATCATTGCTGCAGCAATAATGATTGATATGAAAACATTTCTAAATATCATAAAGAGAACCACATCTAATTAAACTGGTTGGTATATATATCATAAAATTACCAAACTGGATATATGTATCCTATTTTAATTGTTAATGATGATCTTGATTAAATCTACCCATCCTCCCACGAATGTGGGGCTTGATAGCTCATGCTGGTAAAAAGTTATTTTTTTATTTCCCCAACCCCTCTTTGTGATTTGGTCATAATACTACCAGTCTGTATGTTGATGATATTGAAAAATATCCTTTTCATATGCCTTTTCATACGCCAAACTCTTGTGTCCTTTATCACTTCTCCAGTTTCCCTTGATATATATTCTGTTTTCGTAAGCTCTCCTTTATCGTAATACAAAACTTTAGGGTCAAGTGCATAATTGTATAAATATAAATCTTTAATATATGTAACATTTTTATAAAATTTTAATTCACTACCTTGATACATTTCTCCAGACCGATATTCCATACTGTACTTGGTCATATTGCCTGAATTATCATAAAAGAATTTTGTGTAATCATTTGAATTTATATTCTCAGTACGAAACTCTATAGTTCCATTTTTTCTATAATGATAACAAGTACCTGATATATTTCCATTCTTCCAACTTGTCTTACTTTTTATTGTCCCTCCGATATACCAATCAGTCCAAATACCTTCTTTTT
>CAZYZI010000081.1:0-2726 GCA_964651915.1 uncultured archaeon
TGCTATGAATTTGGGAAATGAAAATATAGTGTAAGTTCCATCTTGACCTGTTGTAACTACTGCAATTGAAGCAAAACATACCAAAGATTTACCAAAATTAGTAGAAGTCCTTCGTGCTGTTGCTAAATCAGATCCATCTATCCAAATAGACAGTAATTTAGAGACTGGAGAACATTTAATGTCTGGAATGGGGGAATTACATTTAGAAATTACTGAATATAGAATAAAAAATGAACATGGTGTAGAAATTACCACATCTCCACCTATTGTAGTTTATCGCGAAACGGTGGCTATGATGTCTCCTGGAGACTTTGAAGGTAAATCACCTAATAAACACAACCGATATTATATCACAGTTGAACCTTTAGAAGATGATATTCGGGAAGCTATTGTTGATGGAACTATACCATCTGGAAATATTAAGAAAGCAAAAGATGTTGCTAGACAACTAATTGATATGGGCTGGACTAAAGTTCATGGAAGAGGTGTTCTTTGTATTGAAAATGGATGTGTATTTGTCGACGCTACAAAAGGTATTCAAAATTTATTTGAAACTAGGGAATTACTAATTGAAGCTTTCAATGAAGTTGTAAAAAGAGGACCAAGAGCTAATGAAAAAATGATGGGTGTGAAAATTATCTTAAATGATGCTAAACTCCATGAAGATGCTATTCACAGAGGACCTGCACAAACTATACCTGCTGTTAGAAATGCAATTAATGGTGCATTAGTTTCAGCCGGTGTAGCTTTGTTGGAGCCAAAACAAAATGTTTACATCAATGTTCCTCAAGAATTAATGGGGTCTGTTACAGGTGAAATGTCACAAAGAAGAGCTGAAATTGCAGGTATGGAAACAGAAGGTGATATGGCCGTTATTACTGCCAAAGCACCCGTAAAGGAAATGTTTGGTTTTGCAAGTGAAATAAGATCTGCAACTGGTGGAAGAGCTCTATGGAGTACTGAATTTGCAGGATATGAAACACTGCCAAGAGAATTATTAGATGGAATAACTGAAGATATTAGAAAACGTAAAGGTTTGAAGGCAGAGATGCCAAGACCTGAAAATTACGCTTAGATTAATCGCTTTTTTGTTTAACTCTTCTAAAAGGGTGGACCCAAGCTGCGAGATTTCTAGGACTTCTTGTTTGAATCCATAATTTACCATTCCCATGATAGCGACAAATTAATTGATCGCCAAAAAGGAATGAACGAATACTTCTACCTGATCTACCTATACTATAATCTAAAGTTTGTTCCCAAGCTACTGCATAACCATTATCAATGGTATATGAACCATTTACTTCTACTTCTTGAACATCTCCATAGGAACCAAAGAAAAGTAGACCTGTACCACTAACTCTTAATCCAAGCATTCCTTCTGCAAATGTACCTGAAAAACCTTCCCATGTAGCACTTGTCTCTATGTTGCCTAGATGACAAAGATAAGCTCCTCTTTCCATATACAATGTTTCATCATTTAGTTCACGTACAATTATATCACCAGAATATCCTGGTGCAATGCCTATAGTTCCTGAACCACCTTCTGCCGTATATGTATTTAGAAAGAAACTTTCACCACCCATTCGTCTTTGAATTCCTGCAAAAAATCCACCTTTCATTTCAGTTTTAGGCTTTATTGTAGTATCCATCCAAGCCATTGCTCCAGGTTCAACAATTACAGATTCACCCTCATTAAGGTTCATCTCTACAAGTGAGTATGAAGGTGCAGAAACTATGTCGTATTTCATTATCCCTCCCTCGGTGGTAACAATGGACCTAAAACTCCACCCAAACGACTTGGGTCATGAGACTGAACTAACACTTTACCTTGACCTCTAAAATTCATAACCAAACCTTCGCCAGACATCATTGATGAAATCCAACCACTACCTGCTTTGCTTATTGTATATTCTAGACCTTCTGTAAATGCAATAAGATGGCCATTATCTATAGTAATACCTCCACTAACATCCACACTACTAATTCTACCAAAACCATTCACCAGCAAATCACCCTCTCCTGAAGCTTGGACAAAAACTAAACCTTCCTTACTAAACATCCCTTTAGTGAGACCTTGATATTGTGTATCTAAAGTAATCCCGCCTGAAGAACCCAAATAACTGCCACCAGAACAAATCCACACATTAGGTCCAACTTTAACACTACGAACTTCTCCCTGATGAGTTGGAGCCAAGCCTACTTCACCAGACTGGCCATCATTAGGAGTATAAGTTGATAAAAAGAAAGATTCTCCAGAGAAAATTGCTTTTATTCCTGACTTGAAAGCACCCCACATACCTTCATCTTTTTTCTTTCGAGATTCCACATCAATGTCCATGTTTGCTGAAGCTCTATACATGGCTCCAGCTTCAGAAACAAACTTTTCACCTGCTTCGAGTGTCACGAGTGCTGAGCCAAAAGCTCCTTCTGTATCTATTTTTACGTTCATATTAACCTCGGTGTAAGCCAAGATGCAATGCTTGAAACATTACGTGTCTGAAGGTATAATTTACCATTTCCTGAAAATTTCATAACTAAACCTTCACCTGAAAGCATTGTTGATTTGAAACTCCCCATTCCTGTAATCTTATAATCTAAAGAGGGATCAAATGCAACCACATGTCCAGTATCAACAATAAATTCACCATTAATCTGTTTTTCAACTACACCGCCAAAAGAATTGAAAAATAAATCACCACTTCCTGAAGCTTCAAGCAAGAAAGCTC
>CAZYZI010000082.1:0-2720 GCA_964651915.1 uncultured archaeon
TTGGTGCCGGGGGCGGGGTTCGAACCCGCGGCCTTCGGATGTCCCAGGCATAGCCGGAACTATTTTTACCCTATGAGTCCGACGCTCTACCAGGCTGAGCCACCCCGGCTCCTTTGTGGTTGAATCAATAGGGGTTTTAAGTTTAAGTTTCGGTTATTCTTTATAACATCCCCTTAATCCGAGCAATGATGGAAGGGTCAGGTTCTCAGAAACAAACGCCAAACACAGGCACTTACGATCCAGTTTCTTTGGAGACAGACGTAGCCGAAAGGTGGCGTAAAGATAAGACATTTGAGAACAGCATAGAACAGCGTAGAAATTCCGTTCCATTTACATTTTTGGAAGGCCCTCCCACTGCTAATGGAAAGCCAGGAATTCATCACGTATTGTCAAGGCTGTACAAGGACATGGTATGTAGATGGAAGACAATGGAAGGTCACTTAGTTGAAAGAAAGGGTGGCTGGGATACTCATGGTTTACCAGTAGAAATAGAAGTTCAAAAACAATTGAATTTGATGTCCAATGAAGAGATAGAAGCTTATGGAATGGAAGCTTTTAATCAAAAATGTAAGGAAAGTGTTTGGACTTATGAAGAAGCTTGGAGAGAGATGAGTGAAAGAATGGCTTTCTGGGTTGATATGGATAATCCTTATGTTACATTACATGACGAATACATAGAATCTGCATGGTGGTCATTAAAACAAATGCACGATAAAGGACTTCTTTTTAGAGGTCATAAAGTTTTACCATATTGTCCACAAACAGGTACAAGTTACTCTACACATGAAGTTTCACTTGGTTACAAAGAGGTCGCTGAACCTGCAGTTTACGTTAAGTTTCAATTAGTTGATGATAATGCTTCAATACTTGCATGGACCACCACTCCTTGGACACTTCCAGGTAATGTAGGACTTGCTGTTGGACCTGATGTTACTTACTGTAGAGTTCGAATAACTGAACCCCCTTCTGGCAATTGGGAAGGTCGTGGAAGTTCAGAAGTTGGTGAAGAGCTAATTTTAGCTAAAGAGTTGTTATCTGATGTTTTGCGTCATAAGGTTGAAATAATTGAAGAATTTCCAGGTTCAAAAATAGTTGGAAAAGCTTATCTGCCATTATTTCCGGGAGCTATAGATAGGGGAGATTCAGATACGGCTTGGACAGTTGTATCAGCAGATTTTATAACAACTACAGATGGAACTGGTGTAGTTCATACTGCAGTAATGTATGGTGAAGACGATTATGCTCTTGGTATGGAAGTAGGTTTTCCAGCACAGCATACAGTAGGGATGGATGGTAAATTTATCAAAGGTACACACGATTCATTAGATGGCCGTTACGTCAAAGATTGCGATTCAGATATTATTAATCTTTTAGATACAAGCAGTAGACTTTACAGAGAGCACACTTACACTCACGATTATCCACATTGTTGGAGAACAGATCATCCTTTGCTTTACTACGCAATGGATAGTTGGTTTGTTCGTATGACTGCCGTAAAAGACAAAATCATACAATTTAATTCAGAAGTTGAGTGGGCTCCTGAATGGACCGGTACTGGAAGAGTTGGAGAATGGCTTAGAAATATCAAAGATTGGGCTATAAGTCGAGAACGATATTGGGGTACGCCAATTCCTGTTTGGATATGCCAGGATTGTGGCCATGAACATTGTATAGGTAGTATTGAAGAAATGAATTCTTTGAAAACAGATTCTTCACCTTCTCCTAAAGAGTTGCATAGACCATATGTTGATGATGTTAAACTTCATTGTAGCAAGGAAGGGTGTAGCGGAGAAATGGTTCGAGAACCATATGTTATGGATTGTTGGTTTGATTCAGGTTGCGCTTCTTTTGCACAATGGCATTATCCTTTTGAAAATAAAGATAAATTCAAAGGAAGTTTTCCAGTAGATTATATTTGTGAAGCAGTCGACCAAACACGGGGTTGGTTCTATTCACTTCTCGCAGTTTCAACAACTGTTTTTGATAGTATTTGCTATCATCGTTGTCTTTCACTAGGGCATATTTTAGATAGTGAGGGTAAGAAAATGAGCAAATCTAAAGGAAACGTAGTTAATCCGTGGGATCATTTCAACAAAGAAGGAACAGATGCAATACGTTGGTATATGACAACACAAAGTGCACCTTGGAACCCAATGAATTTCGATCCTAAAGGCGTAAGAGAAACATATGCTAAGATGTTTCTTACTTTATGGAATGTTCATCGTTTTCATGCTGATTATGCAATTTTAGACAATTTTGATCCTAATGATAAATCAACATTTGTCCCCGTCAAAGAACGTAGCCCCCTTGATCGATGGGTTCTTTCTAGAATCTCAACAGTCGCTCAAAATTATCATAACCAGTTTGTTTCTTGGGAATTTCACAAAGCAGGTCGCGATTTAGAAAATTTTGTAATTACAGATCTTTCAAATTGGTACGTGAGACGTTCTCGCCGTCGACTATGGGATGAAGCTGATAGTAATGATAAACGAGCTTGTCAGCATACTTTGCATGAGGTTTTGTGTATAGTAAGCAAGCTAATGGCTCCAATTTCTCCATTTATGTCAGATAGAATTTATTATGATCTTACTGGCGAATCAGTTCACATGGCTGACTGGCCTCTTGGTTCTTCATTAGTAGCGAAATCTCTTCCTCCACAAGATGTAGAGTTAGAACAAAAAATGGCCATAGTTCGTACACTTACAGAAACTGGACGCCGA
>CAZYZI010000083.1:0-2478 GCA_964651915.1 uncultured archaeon
CCTAATGCACTTAAATCTGTTTCATAGCTTCGTTCATTATCCTTTTTTATTTCCCTTAAATCCATTTCAAAAGGTTCTTCTTTTTCTAATATTATCATACTTTCAGGAATTGTATCTTTTGCTTCCTTGAGAGTACTATTTAGATTATTAATTATTTCTCTATATGTTTCTAAGCAAATTTTGGCTCTATTTTCCACACCAGCCCAAGCTTTCTCTATATCATAATGCCATAATCGAACTTTTTTTGGATCTTCAGCCTTTCCAGGAAAATCTTCAGTCAAAAAACCAACTTCACGTAACCACTGAAGATGTCTATAGATTCCTTGTAAGGGGACTCCCAATTCCTTAGCCATCTCAGAAGTTGTCCAAGATTTTTTAGGATTCGGAATTAAGCATTTAGTGAATAATAAGATTCCTGTTTTTGCTCTTTTAGTCTCTCTTGCCTTTGGTCCATCAGTTCCTAGAAATCCAATAGCCTGTAAGAAATCTGCAACTAAGTGTTCTTTCGATGAGCCATAAGAATCATTTAGATTTCGTATTCTTAATTTGAACATCAGTCCCACTCTCTCGTATCTAGTTTTTCTAAAATCTCAGCTTTGAATTTCCTAGCCTTTTGATTTCCAGGATTTATAGCTAATAACTTGTGAACATCACCCATTGCATCTCCTAATTTTTTATCTTCAAACTGGGCTTCAGCTCTCTCCCACAACGCAATTTCATCTTCAGAATCAATTTCTATTATTCTTGAAAGTGACATAATAAGAAGTTCATTTTTGTCTTGTGCTCTGTAAACTTTAGTGAGTTTTCTCCATCCCCTTTTAAGATCAGGTCGAATATTGACAGCTTTTGAGTATCCTTTTGAATCAGCCCTTTCATAATCTCCTAATCCGAAATAAATATCCCCTCTGACCATATATGGTCTATAATCTTCTTTCATAATGGCAATTGATTTTTCAACTGATTTCAATGCATCTTTAACTTTGCCTAGCTTTGATTGAGATCGCCCTAATCCTAGGTAGGCTAATCCATGATTACATTCAGATTCTAAAGCAATATGATAACTTTCTTCAGCTTGATCTAATTTTTCAAGTCGTTCTTTAGTTTGGGCTAATTTTAGCCACGCTTTTCCAAAAGTATAATCAATTTCAGTTGCATTTTGGAAGCATGTTTCAGATTCATCCCATTGCTTCAATTTCCGGTGTAAATCACCTTTTTCAAACCATATATTTTCATTTTTTTCTTCTATTTCAAGAGCCATTGAGTAATATGTTATTGCACGCTCATATTCTCGGTGTCCAGTCAGTGCCCTAGCTTTGCTTAGCCACATACGTGAATCTTGCATTAGAACTCCATCTTGTTGAGCCCTTCTCATTAAGCGATTTGCAGAATCCAAAGAGCGACTAGGGTATCCGTCGGCTAGTAGCTGTTTTGCATTTTCTAACATTTTTTCTCTTGCTTCTCTATCAGTTCTACGAAGAATGAATAATAATCCAGATCCAGTCATTGGCAACCCACCTCCTAGAAATCCACCAGATGCAAGATTTGGTTCAATTAACCAACCTATTCCTGCTAGGCCAGAAATATAACAACCTATTACAAAACCTGCCAATTGGTATCTTCTATGGTGAAGACCAGCTAGTCCCATTCCAAGAAATAGTAAAGGTATCAGAAGAAGCCACACAGACTTTTCAATCCATTCAAATACAGACATTAGGAGTACAATTGTAAGTATTAGAGATCCTCCAAAAGCAATTGCTAAAGCGTAACCAATCAAACCTTTTCTCAATAGGCCAAGGCCATAGATTAACATCACAATCCCTAAACTTCCGGCAAATACAGAAACGGTAGTTATTGCTCTTAAGGAGTTTACAGACTGTACATCACAATTAACTTCTCTTAATTCTAATAGACATGAATTCTGACTAACTTCATAAAATATAACAAATACAGTAAGCAAAACACTTCCTGTAGATAGTATTAGACCAGAAACACGAATATCGTTATTTTTATTTAATTCAGAAGTGTATACATTATAAGAGATTAATATTCCTGCTGCACACGATAATAGAAGAAGGAATGATAGGAAAGTTCCAAGATATTCTAAGTTTGTAGATTCTGTAAAATTCCAAGCGATAAAATTAACTATACTTATCAGAAAGACGATTAGGGCACCAGATACAACTTTTCTACTTTTACCATCTAAATATTCTATAGTTTTCTTTATGTTTCTTTTGAAAAAAGGTTCCTCTTCCTCTTCCTCTTCTTCGGTACTAAGTTTTCTTTCATAATCTATAGGTAATTCTGGTTTACTATCATTATCTTCAAATTCTATATTCTCTATATTTTCAGTATTAGATGTACTGTCTTTTGGTTCTTCTTCCTCTATGGATTCTTCAATGGAACTCGCATCTTCGGTCATAGTATCTTGTAAAGATATAATGGTAATATAATGCAAGTATTAAAACTGATTGTTAGTTA
>CAZYZI010000084.1:0-2321 GCA_964651915.1 uncultured archaeon
GTAAATTTATCAGTTAAAGATGGTGATTTTTTTGGATTAGTGGGAGAAACAGGAAGTGGAAAGTCAGTAACCTGCTATTCAGCATTGAAACTACTTCCAAAAACAGCAGAAATTGTTGGTGGTAAAATTAGTTTGAATGGTGAAGATATAACACATGCTTCAGAAGATAGATTAAGAGGGATAAGAGGTGGAGAAATAGGTATAATTTTCCAAGATCCTTTATCTGCATTAAATCCTGTAATGACTGTAAATGAACAGATTGGGGAAATTTTAGTTCTTCATCAAGACGATGAGATAAATAAATTGGCAGAGGAAAAAGAAATTTCAGTTTACAAAAGTGAAAAATGGAAGGGTTCGCCTGGTGTTGAGTTTACAATTATGGCCTTTTGCATTTCATTTATTTCTCTTTTTGTTATGCTTGGACAATTTACTTTTGGTTTACCATTCTTATTTGTGATTGGAATGATGTTTTTGAGAGACTATTTACAGAAAGATATTCCTGAATCTGCACTTGATTTAATGGTCGTAGAGGCTTTGTCTAGGGTTAAATTACCTAATCCTAAACAAATTGCCAGTTCATATCCACATGAACTGAGTGGAGGTATGCAGCAAAGAGTGATGATTGCAATGGCTTTAGCAGGAAAGGCAAAGATGCTTATTGCAGATGAACCAACCACAGCCTTAGACGTCACGATACAAGCCCAAATACTTCAATTGATTAAAGATATTCAAAAAGAAGAAAATATGTCTGTTCTTTTAATTACACATGATTTAGGTGTTGTTGCAGAAACTTGTGAAAAGGTTGCAGTTATGTACAAGGGAAAAATTGTCGAAGAAGCATCTGTGGATGAAATCTTTACAAATCCTCAACATGATTATACTAAGGCGCTATTGAATGCTATTCCTAAAGGTGGAAAAGAAAGGTTGAAAGTACCAGATATAGGAGAACCAGGAGCAATATGAGTGAAACGATAATTACGATTAAAGATTTGCGGAAGCACTTTCCTGTAAAGAATATTTGGGGAACTGATATTGCTTTGGTGAAAGCATTAGATGGTGTAAATCTTAAAATTGAATCGGGAAAAACTTTTGGTATTGTGGGAGAAAGTGGTTGTGGTAAGACAACATTGATGCGTACATTACTAAGGTTAGTTGAGTCAACATCAGGTTCCGTGGTTTTATCTAATGAACTTACTCAAGATAATTATTCAAGTAATAACTTAGAAGATTTGTCAAATAATGAGTTACGTAGTTTCCGTAGGCAAATAGGAGTCGTTTTCCAGGATCCAATGGGTGCATTGAATCCTCGAATGTTAATCAAAGATATTGTAAGTGAACCATTGGTAATACATGGAAAAACAGATAATGTGCGTGAAAGAGTTATTGAATTATTGGAAAATGTTGGTCTTGGTGAAGAACACTTGTATAGGTATCCGCATGAATTTTCAGGTGGACAGAGGCAAAGAATAGTAATTGCAAGGGCCCTTGCTTTAGATCCAAAAATATTAGTTTTAGATGAACCTACCTCTGCCTTAGATGTATCTGTTCAAGCTCAAATTCTTAATTTATTAAACGATTTACAAGAAAAATACAATTTGACATATATTTTTATTTCTCATGATTTGTCCGTTATAGAATATATGTGTGATCGTTTGGCAGTTATGTATTTGGGCAAAGTTGTTGAAGAAGCAAACACAGAAGAATTATTTTCTAATCCACAACATCCTTACACCAAAGCATTGTTGTCAGCAACTCCTAATTTTGGAAAAGATAAAGAAAAAATTATGATTCTTGGAGATGTACCAAGTCCGATAACATATTTGGATGAATCTAAGGCTAAATTAGCTACAGAAATTACTGAGCAAGAACGCTTGGAAATTGAGGCTATAGAAGAAAAAGACATTCCTAGATTCAAAAGAACAGATTATATTTTCAGATCCAGTCTTAATGAGGCCTTACCATTAAAGAAAGTAGCAAATGAACATTATGCAAGAGTGAAATAAATGGCAGAGCAAGCACCAATTTACAGATTGATATCACATATGAAAGAACATCGTTCTACGATGTGGTTAGCTACTTTGTTTTCTATTTTAAACAAAATTTTTGATTTAGCACCTCCTTTGCTGATTGGGGCTGCAGTCGATGTCGTAGCTAGGCAAGAAGAATCAGTATTGTCGAATTATGGCTATACAGATCCTAAAGAACAATTAATAATTCTTTCAATTTTAACTGTAATAATTTGGGTTCTTGAATCCTTATTTGAATATATTTATGGAGTATTGTGGCGTAATTTAGCACAAACAGTCCAACATGAATTAAGA
>CAZYZI010000085.1:0-2274 GCA_964651915.1 uncultured archaeon
GGGAGAATATGGTTTCTGGAAAAAATGGAATTGTTATTGCTGGAACTGGATTGGGTCATATAAATTCTGATTTATTAGACACAATTCAAAATACTTCGAAAGATATACCTGTCGCAATGTCTAGTCAGTGCCTTGCCGGATCAACAAATTTAAATGTTTATAGAAATGGTAGAAAACTGCTAGAAAGTGGAGTTGTAGAGACATATGATATGTTACCTGAAACTGCTCTTGTCAAAATGATGTGGCTATCAAAACATCACAATGATAATGTTAAGGAGATGATGGGGCAAAATTTAGTAGGAGAAATCTCTAATTCGAGAAAACTAAATTAAGGAAATCTCTTTAGACTACAGTTCAGTGATGAAATATGATTAATCCACAATTTGAGAAATTGGCTGACTTACTTATCAACCATTCATGCTCTTTGGAAAAAGGTGAAAAAGTTCTGATTGAAGCCTTTGATATTCCTCAAGAAATGGTTATTGCCACTATAAGAGCTGCAAGAAAAGCTGGTGGAGAACCTTTCGTTACTTGGAAGAATAATCTTATTCTCAAAGAATTAATTTCAGATACAACGGATGAGCATATGGGACTGATTGGAGATGTAGAAAAATTCAGAATGGAAAAAATGGATGCTTATATTGGACTAAGAGGTAGTTTAAACATTTCAGAAATGTCTGACATAGATGCCGATAAAATGGCTGTTTATCAATCTCAATTATTACAAAAAGTGCATTTCCAAGAAAGAGTTGCAAATACCAAATGGGTAGTTCTTAGATGGCCAACTCCTTCAATGGCTCAGCAGGCTAACATGTCCACAGAAGCTTTTGAAAAATTCTATTTTGATGTTTGTTGCTTAGATTATAAAAAAATGGATGAAGCAATGAAACCTTTGGAAAAATTAATGACTGAAGCAGATAAAGTACACATAAAAGGACCAGGTACTGATTTACGATTCTCAATCAAAGGAATACCTGCAATAAGATGTGCTGGGGAACGTAACATACCTGATGGTGAATGCTTTACAGCTCCTGTAAAAGATTCAGTCGAAGGACATATACAATTTAATGCTGAAACTCTTTACCATGGAACTGTCTTCAATAATATAAGATTAGAATTTGAAAAAGGTAAGGTTGTAAAGGCTACTGGAAGCGATGATGAAAAAATAAATTCTATTTTAGATTCTGATGAAGGTGCAAGATATATTGGAGAATTTGCAATTGCATTTAATCCATATATCACCGAACCTATGAAGGACATATTATTTGATGAAAAAATAGCGGGAAGTTTCCACTTTACTCCCGGAAATGCTTATGATATTGCAGATAATGGAAATCGATCTGATGTACACTGGGATATGGTACTAATCCAAAGGCCTGATTATGGTGGTGGTGAGATTTGGTTCGATGATATTTTAATTAGAAAAGACGGTGAATTTATTTTACCAGAACTAAAAGGACTGAATCAAAAGAATTTAATATAATATGAACGTTGATGACAAGGACAATGTAATCGCTAGTGCTGAACAAGCAGGTCTCTATTATTCAAGTAATTCAGAACCAGGATATACTCGCCAAATAAAAGGTGAAGAATGTATTTTTCTAGATACCAATGGAAAACCGTTGAAAGGAAAAAGAGAATTAAAACGAATTGATGAAATGAGAATCCCACCTGCATGGACTGATGTTTGGATTTGTGATAAGAAAAATGGACACTTACAAGCCATAGGAATTGATGCAAAGAAAAGAAAACAATACATCTATCATGCAATTTGGACCCAACTTAGAAGCGAAGCAAAATTTGACAAAATGTCTTCCTTTGGAAGGACATTACCTAAAATTCGGGAAAAATATTTTGAAGATTTAGCCCATGAAGGGAATAAAAAACAGAACGATTTGCCTTATGAAAGAGTAATGGCTCTTATTGTTAGATTACTAGATACGACTTTTATTAGAATAGGAAATGAAACCTCGAGAGATGATAAAGAAAAAGCTACCTATGGGTTATCGACTATGCAGGATGAACATATGGAGTTTGAACCAACAGATATCACTGATGATTATGACAAATGGTATGATTCACAAGTTGGAGGGAAATTTACATTTGTTGGAAAGAGTAACAAAAAACACGAAATTGAAATTAATGATGAAGAAATACCTGATTTACCTGCCCTCATAATGATGTGTAAAGATGCCAAAAAAGGAAAGGATGGTGATTTGTTTTTATTTTATGATGAAAATGGAAATGAACAGGATGTAAAGGCATATCATGTGA
>CAZYZI010000086.1:0-2241 GCA_964651915.1 uncultured archaeon
ATTACAAAAGGCTCAGTCATAGAAACAGAAAAAGGTAAAGCTAAAGTAACATCTAGGCCTGGACAGCATGGTGTTGTAAACGCAGTTTTGATTACTAAATAATGTCTGATAAACCCTTAGTAATATATCCAGAATATTTTGATTTTAATTTGAAGAGATCCGAAGGTCGTAAAGTTCCTGCAAATATTTCTGTAAAGAGACCTAATGTTGATGAATTGTATTCTATAACTAAAGATATTGGTACCGAAGTTAAGAAGAGTTCCAAATCCCATCCAAGTAATTGGTCTACTGAACTGGGAAGCATAAATTTGTTTTATGATGGAAAAAAAATGGAATTACTTCATAAAATAGGTAAAGAACTTAAGAATTTGAGAAAAACAGATTAATTACCAAGGTTCGTTTTTGACTCCTATTTTGTACCCAATAATATTCACACCTCTGTGCAGAAATGGGGTAAGAACTAGTATTGTGAAAAGAGGCACCCACCCATCTAAAATCCATGAGAGAAGCCAATCTCGCTGAAAAATAAAACACAATAGAAGTGACATAAATATGAAATCATACATATCTAAAAGTGCAAACTTGTCTCCCCTTTGGAGGTTCTGTCTTCTTTTGTAGAAAGAAGCAGTCATGTCTCCGAACAAAGCACCAAAAGATAACAAGAAGAATATTGAAAAGGCCTTAGGTCCCCAGATATAATAATCTGTAAAAAGTGCTAGCCCATATCCAACAACCATTCCTCCAATAGTACCACCAAATAGTCCACTCCAAGTTTTCCCATCTCCTAAGATTCTATTTCCATCACTATACAATTTTCCTTGATCAATAGGATACTTTCCACCTGTTAAAACAGCAATTGTATTTGCTAAATAGGCCGGTGCCATAATTAGTAGGACAACAAAGATACACTCCAGTGTAGAATATGATTCTAGGTCCATCACTTTCCGCCTAATTTTTCCTTCAAATTCTCGATAACTTCCACAGGCGTAGGGTCTACATTGTTTAATTTCGCTAATTCAAGTGAAACTAAATCACCCAAAATTATCATACTCATTATTCTTGCCAAAGGCGTTTTTCCTTCAGCAATACATTCAACAATTTTTACATTATCCCATGTAACGTTCTTGGTAGCGTCAAATCGATTACTAATTTGTTCCTTTTCGTTCGCATCGCGAATTAAAACCACAGACATTTGATTGTTTGGTAAAGTCCAACCAACGATTTCATTATGATTCATTTCAGGTATTTGATGATTAAATGCTAATTGCTTTGCATTCTCTTCTATTTGACATCTCCATCGATATGCTACAGGATTCATTAAATCGCTAGAATATATACAAGGAATTGTCCCTTTTAGTTGAGAAGCTATTCTTTTAGCTTCATTTAGAGGCAATGATAGACTACCCACTTCATTTATTTGTTCTTCAAGGTTAGGTAGGCCTATTCTACAAATCAATGCCTTCAAAAGTAGAGGAAGTGCAGCCCTTGGTTGGTGACCTTTCTCAATTTCAGTTATGTGTAAATTATTTTGTTCAGCAAGGTCCTTTAATTTCCCGCCAGTAGTAATCACTTCGAGATTACAACCAATTTTTAATGCGTCTTTAGCAGCAGATAAGGTTTCAGCAGTATTACCAGAATAGGAAATACAGATAACCGAACAATTTTCATCAGCCCATTTTGGCAAATTGTAATTATTCCAATAACTTATTTTTGCAAAGCCTTCTAAATCGCTAATAGCAGACAATATTTGTCCACCAATACCAGAACCACCCATTCCAGAAATTATTATTTGGCCTTTTTTCGTTTCAACTGAATCAAATTTTACAGCATCCCACATCCCAAAAAAGTTCAATGTATCATCTTCAATTTGCATGTTAATTGAAGCATTATAATCCTCACTTAATAAGTTTGGAGGTATCAGAAGTCTTTTTATTACCCAATTTTAGTAGGGATACAGTTCGCTATCGAACTCACGGAGCAAAAAAGATGGATAAACTCAAATTTTCCAAGACAGATTCCCGAAGAACCTTTATGGCTTTGGCTGTGGTTGCTATGTTTTTAGCCACCCTAGGTATAGGTAACGTTGATGCAGCTGCATCCCCTGTTTCTTTATCATCAGATAAAACAAGTGCTACTATAATGGTTGACAGTTATACTATTGCTACTTTGACATTAGAGAGCAGTGATACACGTTATAGGAATATGGAAGTTTATATGGTTGCTAATTGGCCAAGTGGAACT
>CAZYZI010000087.1:0-2228 GCA_964651915.1 uncultured archaeon
ACAGGTTGCTTTACTACACATATTTGTTTCACACTATGTGGACTTAATGTAATTTTACCCACCCTTTTTGACCCCCATCAAATTAGGGACATATGAGCCCAAAACGACGTGTAAAGTCAAACAGCACGTCGTCGAAAAGTATTTTGGCGCCGAGGGCGAGATTTGAACTCGCGAGGGATTGCTCCCACGGGCTTTCCAGGCCCGCGCTATACCGGGCTAAGCGACCTCGGCTGACTTTCCTTCACCCAGCGGGGGGTTTTAGAATTATTCGAGGCATATGCTTATTACGAGACCTTTCAGCTGAATAGACAGCTATAGAGGTAATTTTGGACGAAGAAGAACAACCTGTAATGAATGATGAACAGAAAAGGATATACGAAGAGAAAATTAAGAATTTAAAGATCCGTACAGCGTCAGTAATTGAGATGCTAAAAGAAACATATTATCCAGGACATTCAACAACAGCTAAACGCGTTATTGAAAGGCATTTGATTAGAGAATTTGGTCTAAAACCTAGAGAAGCTACGTATCATGGTGGAATGGTTATTGATTCATTACATCAGAAAGGTATAATCGAGCATGTACCTGAAGACACCGCCCGTAACGCATTGTTCAAGGTTAACTTAAGAGTATTACAGAAATCGTAATCTCAAATTTCAGAAGATATTTTTTCTAAGATTGTTTTTGAAAGTTCTTTTTTTGTTCCTTTAATCCATTCAACATTGTCTTTATCTACGATAGCAATTTTGTTTTTCTTTGATCCTAAAGCTTCTGAATAATTTGCAATTACACAATCAGATTTTTTGAGTAATTCTTTAGCTTTCTTTATTAATTCTTTATCACTTATTTTTGATCCTAATTTGAAAGAATAGAGTAATCCTTTATGTTTTTTTCGAATACTATCTATTATTTTTGGAGCTTTCTTCATCTTTAGAGATATTGCCTCGGAAGAGTCTAATTTCCCTTTTACTTGAGTTGGTATAAAATCAGATAATGCCGCAGGTACGATTACGACATCGTATTGTTTTTTCCCCTTAATCATATCTTTTAATTCAGAAAGTGTTGAGAATCGTTTAGTTTTAATCCATTCACCTGGTTTGTGTATTGCATTACCTAGCCATAGTTCGACATCAGCTCCCATTGCATATGCCGTTTCACATAGTGAAGTAGCCATGAATCCACTTGATTTGTTACTGATTACTCTAACATCGTCTATTGGTTCGCTACTTCCACCACCTATAACCAAAATTTTTTTTCCATTTAGATTTTGCGGTCCAGCTTTTTTGCAAACTTCAGCAACTAATCGTTCTTTTGTTTGTAATTTGGCTTTTCCTTCTACCATTATTGGTTTGATAACGTTAGCAAATTCTTTGACTTTTTTGATATTATTTTGGACAATTATAGATTTGTCCATGTTTTTGTCCATTGCTGGAGCTACAATCATAGGCGTCTTTGCTCCGATACAAGTTAAAGCAACTAGCATTGGTGGATTATCTCCTATCCCGTTGACCATTTTTCCAAGACTAGTAGCACAGCAAGGTGCAATAATCAGTAAATCAGCCTCATGTCCTGCAATAACGTGCTCAACTTGTCCTGTAATTTCTTTGATAATAGGCTTACCACATGCAAATTCAAGAGCTTTCTCTCCTACTAATTCTAAAGCAGCTCTGTTTGCAACAATAGTTACATCAGCTCCATAGCGTAGTAGTTCTCTAGTTATTCCAACAGTTTCTACACATGATACTGAACCAGTAATTCCTAGCCAGATTTTCTTTCCTTTGAGATACTCACCTTTAGCTTCTACATTGTTGGCAGGATGATTAGAATTCATTAATTTTCCTTTAATTTAGTTATAGTTTTCTTATATGTATCTAGTATTATCTCAATTTGTGTTTCAATTTTTTGCCATCCTTTTTTGAGTGACCCTAACCGCAAGTGAAAAGCACTTGTTGGAGGCCCACCATCTGCAGCTCTGCATCTTTCAATTAATCCTAAAGAAATAAGGCGATTCAGATGTCTATATGCAGTTGGTCTTGTGGTTTCAATCCATGCAGCAATTTCTTCAGCTGTCCAAGCCCTATCGGGCCGTTGAAAAAAACATTCATCTAATGTCTTGTATGGCATAGATTCACTGTAAGGATAGTGGTGATTAGATAATAGTCCAATTCCTCTGCCTAATGCACTTAAATCTGTTTCATAGCTTCGTTCATTATCCTTTTTTATTTCCC
>CAZYZI010000088.1:0-2185 GCA_964651915.1 uncultured archaeon
TCTGTAGTCGCTAATTTCAATGGTAAACTAGATTTCTCAGAAAGTGCAGTATAATGTTCTTCACAAGATACTAACCAATCACCATGCCTTTTAGCTAAAGCTTCAATTTCATGATCTATTGAATCTCTTTCATTTCTTAATTGTGCCAAATCTGAATTAATTTTAGATTCAACTATCGAAGGATTCCCCTCTATTTGAGGAACATCAATTGAACGAAAACCTAAATCTAGTAGTACTCTCTCAGTTGAATCTTCATCATCTTTTGGACAAAATACAATAATAGTTTCATCAAACCTTATTATTTCTAGATCTGAATCAAGGACCGAAGTATCTATATCTTCACCAATGCGCCCAGTAAATACTTTCATTGATTCATAACCAGATAAATATTTCAAATCTAAATCTAAACCACTAAACATTTCAATCTGATCAAGAGAAGCTACTAAATCATCAATTCTTCTATCACAATCTCTTTGTTTATCTTTCAAGTCATGAGCTTGAGAAGCAATAGAATCTAAATCTGATATTTCTTTTTCTATATCACTTGAAAGTTTTAGACTTTCAGGTGGATTTGGCGATACTTCTAATAATTTGATTACTGAACGTAATTTGACTAATACTTCTGAAGTCTTAGATCCATATGAAAGAGATGCCCCTATTTTGAAACCTTCATCTTCATTATTATAATCAACAAGATGCACTAATTGATTATCATCTAAAAGATTAGATAAAGAATTCAACTCTTTTTTATGACCACTTATGGTCATTCGAGACATATCTTCAGACTTCAGCATTAAGATAGACTCTCCAAAAATTTATCAACAAATTTTTCCGCAGCACTACCAATTTTAGCATTAGCATCATCTTTCATTTTTGAATTTGCTTTTTTGCCCTTACTCAGAATAGCTGCCTTTTGCTTTTCAATGTCTTTCATTGCTTTGTCAACATCAGACTGGGAAGCCTTCTCAGCTTTTTCGCGTTTCTCCTTTAAGATTGCTTCCTGATCTAAAGGTATACGATTAGTAGTTGAAACATGATCTTTCTCAGCTTTTTCAACTTCTGCAGAAGCAACAGCTTCAGCCTGCTTAATCTTCTCCAACAATACGTTTCTGGACATGGTCAAACAACGGAGCTTTTCCATTGCAGTAGGGCTATAAAAAAGTGAGTCAGAATTTGTACTTTCTTGTTTGATTTTTATCACATCTAACATGCAATCTTAAATCCCCTATTCCGGTGGCAAAACTCTGGGCCCGTAGCTTAGCCTGGTTTGAGCACCCGACTGATAATCGGGAGGTCACCGGTTCAAATCCGGTCGGGCCCACCAATTAGATACTGAGAAGATAACTATCTACTAGATAATAAACACAAAAACCAATCGCAGCCCAAAAAATATAAAATAAACCATATCTAATTACTGCACGAGAAAGAAATCCAAATCCACCTACATCATCCTTAGGATTTTCTTCAGAACTTGCATTTGCAAATGGATCTTTATCTGTTACGTCTAGTCTACTCACAAATCTTTAATTAAAGTAAATGTTTAAAGTCTTTTGGCAGAGACATAAGCATATTAATTCGGTCTTGTTCGAAAGAATATGAGTTCACATCCAGATAATGAACCAATACTAAATTATGAAGTTGGGAGCAAAGAGAGAGAAGATTTGGAAAAGGAAATTGAAAAACAATTATCTGAAGTAATTGAGATACCATGTATAATTAATGGAAAAGAAATTTACACAAACAATACAGTTACACAAGTAATCCCACACAATCACAAACATATTCTTGCAAATGTTCATCTAGCAACTCAAAAGGAAATGAAAATGGCATGTGAATCTGCAGTTAGTGCACAAGAAGAGTGGATTAATTTAGGATTAGAAGGTCGTTCAAAAATATTTCAAAAATGTGCTGATTTACTTGCAACTACTTGGCGAATGAAAGTAAATGCATCTACTATGTTAAACCAAAGTAAAACGGCTTTCCAAGCTGAAATTGATGCTGCATGTGAATTGATTGACTTCTGGAGATTTAATGTATTTTATGCCGCTAATTTCCACGACGATTTTCAACCCTTAGTTTCACCTCAAGGAATGGTTAATACAACAGAAATAAGGCCGTTAGAAGGTTTCATTTTAGCTATAACGCCATTCAACTTTACAAGTATAGCTGGAAATCTACCTAGCGC
>CAZYZI010000089.1:0-2168 GCA_964651915.1 uncultured archaeon
TTAATCCTAAATGTTAGGGCACAACAACTAAAACTGACCTGTTACTCCCTATTTCTTGTCCAGTCCGATGATGCGTCAGTACCACGCCATAAAACGTGAAAATCCAGATTCAATTCTATTATTTAGAATGGGGGATTTTTATGAAACATTTGGTGATGATGCTGTGGTTGTTGCCAAGGATTTAGATATTACTTTAACTGCTAGAGACAAGAATTCTGACAATCCTATTCCTTTGGCAGGAGTACCATATCATGCTTTAGACAGTTATCTTGGAAAATTAATCAAAAAAGGACATCGAGTTGCTATCTGTGAGCAGCTAGAAGACCCAAAAAGTTCGAAAGGAATTGTAAGAAGAGGAGTTACTAGAATTGTAAGTCCTGGAACTGTTGTCGAAGGAACTATGCTAAGTAATTCCAATAATTTCTTAGCATCCATCAATGAAACTGATGATGGTCTAGGATTGGCAATAATGGATATTTCAACGGGTGAATTTGCTACCGCTCAATTTAGAGACAGGGAATCTCTAGAATCTGAAATGATGAGATATGCACCTGCTGAAGTAATCGTTCCTGAAGGAAATGAAAACATTGAAAACTGGATGAAAGCTCTAGGTGTCAATATCACTCCATGCAAAGCTGATTCATGGATGTATCCTGTTTCCAAGAAAGCTTTAGAAGAAAGATTTGGAAATGTAGAAGAATTGAATACGTATCCTATGGCTGTAACGGCCGCAGGTGCAGTCCTATCTTATGCAACTAACACTCAATTCAGTGAATTACCACACTTGAGGCCTCCTTCTCTAATGGTTAAAGCTAAAACAATGACTTTGGATGCTGTAACTTTAAGAAATTTAGAAATTGTACGTACAATAAACGATTCATCAAAAGATACTTTGTTTGCAGTTCTAAACAAGAGCTCAACTGCAGGAGGTTCACGAAGATTAAAAGATTGGTTACTTCGACCGCTACATGACTTAGAAAGAATAAATGAAAGGCATGATGCAGTTCAAGAATTATTCGATAATACACTAAGTCGAAGAGAAATTAGAGATATCCTGAAAGGTTTCCAAGACGTTGAAAGATTATTATCAAGATTAGGACACGGCTCTATTTCTCCAAGAGATTTGGATAGTTTAAGATCTAGTTTGAACACAGTAAAAGATCTCAAACAATTCCTTAGTGAAGAGCCTCTAAAATCAAAATTAATGAAAAAACTTGTGAAATCAATTGATATTCACAAACAAGTTTCCAAAAGATTAGAAGAAGCGATAGTAGAAGATCCTCCTCTAGTTCTTAGAGATGGCGGAATATTCAAGAAAGGATACTCAAAGGAATTAGATGATTTAAGATCAAAAGCTACTAGTGGACGTGAGTGGGTGGCTTCTTTAGAAGCTGAAGAAAAAGAAAAAACAGGTATTCCAAAGCTAAAAATTGGATATAATCGTGTTTTTGGATATTACATTGAAGTTCCAAAAACGTATGCAAAGAAAGTACCTGAAAGCTACCACCGCAAACAAACTGTAGCTGCTGGTGACAGATATATTACTCCAGAATTAAAAGAAAAAGAAACTTCTATCCTAAGGGCTGATGAAAGGTCACAAGCTCTTGAAATTGAACTATTCAAAGAATTGAGAGAATGGATTCTAGAATTTTTAGGTTCGTTACAAGGAACTACTATGGCTGTTTCTAGAATAGATGCAATTAGTTCACTGGCTGAAGTTAGTCAAACCAACAATTACGTTCGACCTGAAATGTCAGATGACGGAACATTATCAATTTCCGATGGAAGACATCCCGTTATCGAAGTTCTCAGAGAAGGGCAATATATTCCTAATAATTTACAATTAGACAATAAACAAAGACAATTGATGATTCTAACTGGACCTAACATGGGTGGTAAATCTACATACATGAGGCAAACTGCTCTAATTTGCGTAATGGCTCAAGCAGGTTGTTTTGTTCCTGCATCTTCAGCAAGATTGGGAATGGTTGATCGTATATTCACACGCGTAGGCGCTCATGATGACCTTGTGCATGGGCATTCTACATTTATGGTCGAAATGTTAGAATTAGCAAACATTTTGAGAAATGCAACTCCTAACAGTCTTGTGCTACTAGACGAAATCGGAAGAGGAACTTCAACATTTGACGGACTAGCATTGGCATGGG
>CAZYZI010000090.1:0-2151 GCA_964651915.1 uncultured archaeon
TTCGGGTTTTATGGAGACAATAATTCGTTTTGCTCTATTATTCCCAATATATTTGATAGTTCCAACTTCTGGATGTTCGACTAAATAATCCACATAATAGGTATAGAATTACCAGTTTATAATTATACCACAAGCTGCCAATCCAGCCAACCCCATTACCATAGAGTATCTTAGCATATTGCCAGCTTCCCCGTCTTTTCCTTGACTAAGATAGGGTTTAGTTGAAATTGCAAATATAATTGAAGGCAACACAAACACAACCAATTCCCAGGGTAAATATTCAAGAACAAACGGTAAAATTAATAATAAACAAGCAGCAACGCTCAGAATCCAGATAGTTTTCCGTGCCTTTTCATCACCTTTAACTTTTGCATAAGTATTTCGATCAAAATCACCAATTTGGTCGTTGGTATCCATCGCCATTTCTCTTGCTGTTGTTAGTACACAGGCTGCAGCTGCCACTAACCAAAGTAATGGGTCCAAAGCATGATCTATTGCCGCCGCTCCGAAAAGAATAGTAATCGACATTGTTGAGGCAATAGTCAGATTCCCCCAGAACATCCTCTTTTTCAAGCAAGGATTGAATGGTTTTCCATCCATTTCGTAAGCAATCATCAGTAGTAAAGCGATAAACCAAACGGTAGCGGAATCAATCCATGCCATTTCTCCAACATTTTTTGCATCATTCATAATTATGGCAAGGAGTCCAACACCAGATAGAATCATCATACGGTGTCCATATTTTTTCGCACTCAATTCAGATATACTGTCAGTAGGCAAAGGTCTCTGAGGGTGATTAATTCGGTCAACTTCAATATCTAATAAATCATTGATTGCAAACCAACCAGCAATAAACGCCCCAATACAGAATGCATGTAATCCAAGTGTGAACAGATTCTCACCATAATCAACACCAACCATTACGGAACCCAAAGCAATAGTCGAAATTCCCCAAACAACATTAGCACCCCTAGATAGATCCCACCAATTTCGGACGTATTCTTTTTTTGTAGCCATTAATGTTAGATTATTCTCTAGTCATTCCACGTTGTTCAGCCATTGATTTTAAAACATTATTTTCTTTCGTCAATGCCCTCATGGCTTTTTTAGAATGTGTAACAAGATTACCTAAAGTAAGAAGACCTACAACTTCTCCATCTTCCACAACAGGCATTCGTTTAATCTTTTCTTTGTCGAATAGCCTCATTGCTTTTTCATAAGTTGCATTAATATCTACAGAAATTATCGGTTTAGTCATGAAATCCTGAGCAGTTACTTTCTTGCAATCAAAATTCCCTTTCTTTACAAGATCTGCAAACCCACGTTCAGTAATTATTCCAACAGGTTCTCTTTTCTCCAATACGATAAGACATCCAACCCTTTCCTTAGTCATTTTCACAGCACATTGCTGGGCCGATGTCGTTGAACGAACACTCATAACATCTTTGTGCATTATCTTGGCAATAGTGGTTTTTTTCATCAGATATAGCCGCCCCAGCTTGAATTATCTATATCTTATGTCGATAAATACCTTTGTGTGATTAATATAAATCCTATAACAGCGCCTAAAGGCGTAAATATTAGAGAATAATTTAGAGAATATGAGCAAAGCCTATTTTTTTACTATAATACTGTTAACTGGAGGAGTTATAGGATGTATGGATGTTTCTGAAGAGGATGACGAATTAATCGAAGTTCTAGGTATTGATGATGAATATGTAACTGCCTCTAAATTCTTCGTTGACAAATTCAATGATGCATTATATGGTGCAATATGTGAAAAATTAATGTATGATGATGGAAGCTTCTACAATGATAGCGATGTTTCTGAATGTGTAGAAGGTGCAAGTGCAGACCACAAGGATGGGGAGAACAAGGCTATGATGGCTCCAGATTGGGAATATATGGAATTCGAGAATACAGGTAAACAAGCTACCTCGACAGGAGATATCTACGGCGTTACTGGTCCTGGCATATTCTGTAATGAGGATGACGATTGTGACGGTGGAAAAATTTCTCAGTTTTATATGGCTAAAAACAGTGATACTGGTGATTGGGGTTACGCAGCTGAAGGTTTCAGAACTACCGATGGAGATTATTTAGAAGTAATAAATACACTATAATTCTTTGGTGGGTCTACTATAGATCCTA
>CAZYZI010000091.1:0-2042 GCA_964651915.1 uncultured archaeon
AATTGAATCTAATTCATGACTTATTACATTTTGAGCATCAATTACAGTTCTATCACTAGCGATAGTAGAAAAGTTATCTTGTAATTTTATTCGTGTATCAATGTCTAATGAATCTGCAAACTCATCCAAAAGCAATACCTTAGGATTTGCAAGCAATGCTCTTGAAAGTGCAAGAAGACTCGCAGCACCCCCTGCCAATTGGCTGGCAGTTTCATCAATTGTGGTATGAATTCCGTCAGGCAGATTTTGAAGGTGTTCATCAAATCCTGTTAAAGCAAAAATGTGCAAAAGTTCATTTTTACCAATGCTGTGTGTCACTCTGGCCAAATTATCCTCAATTGTACCTTTAAAGAAAATTGGTTTTTTATCCAGAAGCATTACCTGCGAACGATAATACGATAAATCATATTGATTTATTCCTACTCCATCTATATTCATTACACCTTCTGTAGGACGAAATGTTCCTGCAATAATATTTAACAATGTGCTTTTACCAGCCCCAGTAGAACCTACAACTCCAACTTTAGATTTAGGTGTTATTTCAAAAGATAATTTGTTTAAAGCTTTTACATCTCCAAAACTCATCGAAATACCATCAAAAGTATATTTGCCACTTATAGCTGAGTGAACACCCGCACCCATTTGTTCCTTACCCCTGTTCCATATTTCTCCTATTTGAGCTATAAGACCATATATCTGATTTCTTTCACCAAACAAGGTGATCGCCGCAATTATAGGCGAAGTCAATTTACCAGCGACCATATTAATGGCAATGATTGAGCCGGCAGAAAGTTCATCGGCAAAAACTAATTGTACGCCGGTGAAGATAATAACTATTGTCATACCTTGTTGAAGAAATCCATTAATCTCAGTTGAGGTGCTGTTTATCTGGTTTTTCTTTGATCTTATATTAATTGATGCAGCAGCAGACTTTCTCCAATTTTTCCTCTCTGATTCTTCCTCTTCAAACTCCTTGAGCATAGTCATTCCATGCAGGCTTTCCCGAATAAGGCTGTTTTTACTACCTTCCACTTCGCCAAGAATTTCTGGTGATTTACCTGCAATATTGTTGAAAACAATTTTGTTTAAACCCATCAATAGAGAAAATACAAGAACTATTACTCCCATGAGGAAATTATAAGCAAACATAACAGGGACAAAAACAAGTACAGCAGTCAAATCGAAAACCACCTTAAAAACTCTCATAACCAAATTATTCCTTAATGCTGTAATTGATTGCATTGAACCAGCAAATTTAGTTATGTTTTCACCTTGAACTTCTATTAAGGGTAGGCCCAGTAATTTGTCAAATATATCAGTTGCTATCCTGGACTCAAGTAAATCTCCAATATAATTAAAAATGTAATCTCGAATAAAACCCATTATGGCATTAAATAATAACGCAACAGCAACTCCCGCAGTCAGTACATATAAAGTAGAAATAGCTTTATATCCAACTACTTTATCTAATGAAATCTGAATGAAAATAATGGGAGTAAATGACAATATATTCAGTAGGATAGAGATTATGAAAGCACAAAGCAGCATATATCTGCATTTCCATAATTCTGGTAGGAACCATTTTACATCAAATTGTCTATCTTTACTTTCAGTACCCCTCAGTGCATTTACTGAAAAAACAATATTTTTCCAAAGTTTTTCGAATTCATTTAGTCCAACTTCCTGTTGCCTGGCCTGAGGGTCTAAAGGGTCAAGATACTTAATAAAATATTCATCGCCTTTCTGAAGTACACCTAATGCAATTATGGACTGACCATTCTTGAATGGAACAGCGCAGGGGAAAACGAAATTTTTATCCTTAAAATCTTCTATTGAAATATTAATTAGACTTGCTTCTAGTTTCTTCTCAGCAAGAAAAGCATTTAATTCTCTAAAAGGTTTTGGAGGGTCGTCTTCATGAAATTTTTTTTCTACCTCTTCACGATTTATATATACTCCATGCCTCCTGGTAGTCAAGGAAACACAATAAGCCATCCTGTGATCAACAAGAACTTCATTTTCTTTCTTGCCAAACATAGCTA
>CAZYZI010000092.1:0-1885 GCA_964651915.1 uncultured archaeon
TTATATGTAGCCATAGTCTATCTATTATCCTCCTAATTATAGTGTTACAACACCTGAATAAGCTGCTTCTGATCTCAGAACTTTTCTTCCGAAAACATGCAAGCCTCTCACGATGTCTGAAAATGAATCAGGGTCTCTAATAAGTTCAGTTTTCGCAATATGGTTTGCAGTTGCTACTGCTCCTTGATGACCATAAAGGAAAGCGTACTCAGTTGAGCCACTTGATCCAAATGTTTTTGATGCAGCAGAACCACTCGATACTGCAATGGCATTAGTTACATACATTCTAAACCCAAATAAAGGTTTGTCTGTTACTAAACCATTTCGTATTGAGGATACTGATCCATCGTTCATTACTGATTGATCCATTACTTTTGAATCCGCCTTTCTTAATTGTTGAAAGAATTTAGGCGGTCCAACCAACCATCTGTTTTCCTCTGGTACGTCTTGACTGTCAAGAACTCCTTTTGCTGCAGAAACGATATCTACTAATGTATTAGAATTAGTATTTCCTGTTAATGCAGATGCATCTGTTCCAGTATTTGCTGCTGATGTTGATGCATTGTCATAAATGTATTTTAATACATTATAGTCGTAGTTCTTTTTCAGTGAATAAGCACCTGAAGAAGTTGCAAGAGCTTCCCAATTTACATGTGATTGTCTTTCTTCGATGTCATCTACTTTAAACGCAAAGTAAGAACCTTGGTCGACAGTAAGTTGTAACTTATCATCTGCCAAAGTTTGTGTGTTTACAGTTTGACCTCTAGCGTAGTCGCTCACAGTAATGGTAGGCTCTTTCACGATATTTACCGTGTCGCCAAAATTTTCAATTTCTCCAGCGTAATCAGTGTTAGTAATATCTTCAACAACTGATGCACGTCTGAAAAACTTTTGAACCTTTTGACTATAGACCGCTGGTACCCAATTACCTGATGGTAAATTCTGATAGCCAGAAGCCAGTCCCATTGTAGCCATGTGTTAGCCTCCAATTATATTGTTAGTATTAAGGTTGGATTCTACCTTCTTTTATAGCATTGTCGATTTCTTCTTCATGCTTTGCATACTCATTAACAGTCATTTTACTGATTTCAGCGTTAGACCAAATTTTCTTTTTAGGTAACTCTGTTTCAGTTGCTTTAGCAGTTTTTGTTATAGCTTTAGCTGCTTCTTTCTTAACAGCTGTTTCCTGTTTTTTAGATAGTTTGCTAACACCTTTATCCATTTTATATAAATCAATAGCTCTTCCAGCTAGTGATGAGTTAGAAGTATTTTCATACAACCAACCTTGTATAACAGGATCTTGTTTAGCAGCCCATTCATGAAATTCATCTTTTTGACGAATATCTTTATAGTCAGGATGTGCTTTTAACAATTCTACTTCAGCTTTTTCTCTACTAATTTGCTCTTGTTGAACTTGGAGATTTTGGTATTTATCCTCCATCTCTTTTGCTCTAGTATCAGCTTTTGTCATAGCTATGGTTTCAACCATATCATATACATCAGGATACTCTTTTCTCCAAGCCTCTAATTCTTCTTTAGACTTAGGTGGAACAAATTGTTTAGATGATTGTTCAAGTTGAGTTCTTAAAGTACGAACTTCATCTTTATGCTTTCCGAGTGTAGAATCATAGTGTCTTTTCAAATCGTCATAACGTTTCTTAAAGACACGTTCTTCTGCATTTTCAGGGCGTTCAGTTGAAGGAGTAGCTTTACCATCTGAGCTTGCAATTTCTTCTGATGCTTCAGTGTCCTTTTGAACGGTTGCTGTTTCTGCTTTCTCTCTTTGAAACTTTTCTAATTCACCTTTAGCAAATGCTTCAATTTCAGGGTCATCGTCATCCTGATGTTTCTTATACATTTTTACTTTAGGTTTTTTAAAAAGTTT
>CAZYZI010000093.1:0-1633 GCA_964651915.1 uncultured archaeon
TCCAAAATTTCTTCAAAACCTTGAGCTAATCTAATATCATTATCAGTAACTCCTCCAGCATCATGGGTTGTAGTTGTTACTATTACACGATTATATTCACAAAGAGTCATATCAGGATGATGATTAAGTTTCTCAGCAGCTTCTGCTAGTTTATTTAGAAAACCCATAGCTTCCATAAAATCTTTGAACATAGTTTCTCTAATCAACATTTTTTCTTCAGAATCATATTCCCAAGGCCCCACCATTCTTATTCGACTTGCTATTTCATCATCTGCCAATAAGTCCATATTGTATGGACAAATAGACACTATTTAGGTATAACTCAACAAATATGCTTTAACGCCCCTCCCAAAATACTCAAATATGGCGAAGGAAGAAAAAAGCAGAATAATTTGGATTTTAGAAAATATTTTCTTCAGTATAATGTCATTTAGGGCAGATAGAATCAAAAGAGAGCAAGAAGCACAAAACTAATGGAAAGAATATCAAAAAATCCGAACATACTCTGGGCCATAATTGTCATTATTCTAGCCATACAATTCATTCCACAAATAGGCGATTTTTGGTCACAATATTTTGTAGATCCCATAATGGCAGATTCCAAAGGAGAAGTCGGAGCAAAGTACAATGTTTATAATACAGTAGTATACGGAATATGTTTTTTTATTTTATTTATGTTTATACATGAGGTATTAACCGATTGGGAAATAAAATTAGATGATAGATTTGTCTTTGCATCAGTTCCGTTGTTAATTCTCGGTGGCATTGTAAGAGTTCTTGAAGATGCAGATTCATTTGAACCACCAATTCAATTTTTCTTTATTTCGCCTTTGGTTTATGGCGCCCTTGTAATTTATGGTTTATTTGTTCTTTCATTGGGAGTTTGGCTATCCAAAAGTTCCTTATCTTCATTAACTAAAGGATTAGGTTTGATTTCATTTGCAATAGTAGGCTATGGAATGTGGTGGTATTTTGCACCTGGAAATTGGTTACATCCCTCAACATGGACTTTACTAGTCTTCTGTGCAAGTGCACTTACTGCAGAATTTTACAAATCTAAGCCTCTCCGCGATCCAGTATTATTTTTTGGTCTTACAAGTGCACTGATGGTTCTACTGACTTATCTAAATCTTGCACAAAATGAAATTGTAAATCCAGAAATGTTTTGGAATACATTAGCTACAGCAAGTCTAATGACTCTCATAGTTTGGTTTGTTTGCCAAGTAATAATAGAAAAACCTTTGAATCCATTATATATTTTACTTTATTTTGGTCATTTTGTTGATGGAAGCGCTACATATCTAGGTATAGATCAATATGGATATACCGAGAAGCATGTTCTACCGGATTTCTTTATAGAATATTTTGACACGGCCTTTGTTATGCTACCTTTGAAATTTTTAGTAGTAACTGGTGTAATTTACGCACTTGAATCTGAGCAAAGTAAAGAGGAAGAACCCCAGTTAGTCGCACTTCTTTTGATGTTTCTTTTAGCTTTAGGATTAGGTCCAGGAACTAGAGATGTTCTTAGAATAATGTTTGGAACCTAGTTTTTTTCCTGTACAATTTCTAGTAAAACTCCACCAGTGTCTTTAGGATGAAAAAAAGCAACTAGTGTATTATCAGCACCAGG
>CAZYZI010000094.1:0-1518 GCA_964651915.1 uncultured archaeon
CTGGTTTGCTAGATGGTAAAGTCGCAATAGTCACAGGAGGCTCCAAAGGTATTGGTTACAGTATAGCTGAACGCTTTACGAATGAAGGAGCTAAAGTCATAATTTGTAGCAGGAATGAATCAGAATTATCAGCTGCAGCATCTAAACTAGGTTGTGATTTCTATCAACTGGACGTTAGTGATTCATCAGGCGTTAAGACTATGTCAGAATGGTTTTCAAAGGAGCATGGAAAATTGGATATTCTGGTGAATAATGCAGGATTAATTCGTCCAGGAAGAATAAGTAATACAACAGAGGAGGACTGGGATATTCAGATAAATGTTAACTTGAAAGGACCGTTTCTCATGAGTAATAAATTTCTGCCACATATGAATGAAGGCGGTTCTATTCTTAATATATCTTCTACAGTTGGTTTGAGAGCAATGAGGGGGGCTGCAGCTTACTGTGCTTCCAAAGGTGGTGTTGTTAATTTAACAAAAGCGATGGCTCTTGATTTAGCAGGTAAGATACGCGTAAATTGCATCTGTCCAGCAGTTGTTGACACTCCAATGGTTGATGAAAGAGTTCAGGCAGGTAATGTTTCAAGAGAAGTTTTGGACAATGTTCAACCAATAGGAAGAATGGGAAAACCAGAAGAGATTGCATCTATGGCTTTACATCTTTGTGGACCTGAAGCAGAATGGACTACAGGATCCATAATTACTATAGATGGTGGACAGACTGCTGCTTAGATATACACCAATCTACTGAATGTTAGTGAATTATTACGAAATTTTGGAAATCGACGAAGATGCAGATTCTGAATCTATAAAGAAGGCTTACAAGAAATTGGCTAAGAAATTCCACCCTGATTTGAATCCTGATGATATAGAATCATCTGAAGAGAAATTTAAGCAAATTAACGAAGCATATCATGTTTTGATAGATGATAACGAGAGGGAAAAATACGATCAATTTGGTTCTGAATACGTCCCAAGAAAGGCACCACAATGGCAAGCATCTAATGTTTGGACGAATAATACATGGGATTACATACGATGAGTGAAGAAAACTCAATTGTATCTGATGAAGTGTATGAAAGAAGATGGATAATTCTTGCTTTAATGAGTTTGAGTTTAATTATCGTAATTTTGAACAATGTAACTTTGAATGTTGCTCTTCCTGAACTGTCTCAAGATTTGAATGCAGATAACACAGATCTTCAATGGATGGTTGATGCCTATGCACTTGTTTTTGGTGGAACTCTTCTTGTCATGGGTGCTATTGGTGATCGTTTTGGACGTAAACCAGCGCTACAACTAGGTTTGATTATTGTTGCTTTGACTTCCGGTGCAACAGCAATGTATGCTTCTATGTCTGAACATGTAATTTTTGCACGAGCGGTAATGGGGCTTGGAGCTGCACTCGTAATGCCAGCTACACTTTCAGTAGTAGTAGTAGTATTTCCTTCAGAAGAAAGAGGGAAAGCAGTTGGAATTTGGGCCGCTATGGCTGGTGCTGGAGCCCCAATTGGGCTTA
>CAZYZI010000095.1:0-1510 GCA_964651915.1 uncultured archaeon
CAATTATCGTTCTTGTTGCGATTAATCAACCATTCACTTTATGGCTATTATATTCTTTTTTTAAAACCGTTCCAAAAGAACTAGATGAAAGTGGAATGATAGATGGGTGCTCACATTTTCAAGCATTCAGATATATCATAATGCCTGTCATGTGGCCTGGGGTAATAACAGCAGGATTATTCAGCCTGATGCTTGCCTACAACGATTTCACTGTCACAGCAATGCTGCTTAGTTTTGAAAACCATACTATGGTACCCAAACTTCAGAGTTATTTAGGCACTAATCAACATGAAGGGAATATGATGTGGGCAGTTGCATCAGTGGTCTCCGCAACAGCCCCTTTATTTATGATTGTTATGTTTTTTCAAAAACAAATTATAAGTGGATTGACAGCTGGTTCAGTTAAAGGGTGAATGAAATGATTTCAGAAAACAAAAAAATATATAAAAAATTCTCCGAAGATCTATTGAATGTTACAGAAGATGGGCTAAGTAATGCCGTTCATCAATTCTTTAACAATGAAGCAAAAATTAACGTTGTTGCCCCCATTAACGAAATCACGGGAGGGAAAGAACTATTTAAAAAAATTTTTGACCCAATGTTATGTGCATTTCCAGACTTATATAGACGAACTGACATTTTTTTTGCTGGAATTTTCAATAATCAAGAATGGGTAACTAGTTCTGGGCACTTTGTCGGTACTTTTGCAAATAATTGGATGGGAATTCCAGCACATAAAAAATTGACTTATTTACGATATGGTGAATTTCACAGAATGCAAAATGGCCAGGCTGTCGAAACATATTTATTTTTAGATTTTATTGATCTATTGCGTCAAATCGGCAAATGGCCATTGCTTACAAAAAGTTTGGGGGATGAAGGATTTATTCCTGGTCCAATAACATCAGATGGAATTATTTTGCAAGAGCAAAACCAAGAAGATTCTGTAAGCAGCCTTGTAATGGTTGAAGAAATGCTCAGAAATCTTTTTACTAAAGATCAGTCATGGAGAAAATACTGGCACCCCAATATGATGTGGTATGGACCATCAGGCTATGGAAGCTATATAGGTGTAGATGGGTTTGCCCGTTTCCAATTACCTTATGAAAGTGTTTTTGACCCTTATCGAAAATCTTCTTTTTCTATCACTTGTGAAAAAGAATCTAAACTAGACTTAGCAGTTAAAGGTCATTTTACGAGATTTGCTGAAGGAAATTTTGTTGCTTCAGGTGGTTGGCCCTCACATGGGGGGCATTTATGTCAGGATTGGCTAGGAATTAAAGCTAAGGGACAACAATTCACTTGTCGTGTTTCTGATTGGTGGAGAAGAGAAGGAGAAGTTCTTGTAGAAAATTGGGTATTTGTTGATCTAATTGATATGCTAAAACAGCTAGACTACGATGTTTTCGAAGCAGTAGATATAGAAATTTTGCTTTAAAAAAATTAACCATCAAAATGCGTGGTTTATTAAGGAATTAGTAAAATTTCATTTGGGATACAGTTGTCTCGA